>PNBM01000159.1:0-28044 GCA_003135995.1 Ignavibacteriota bacterium
CAATTGAACGTGATAAATATACTTCTACAGTATCATTTGTAGTTGGATTCCTGCTGTCGTAGTAGTCAATATTTATTCCGCCGCTTGCATCAACACAAATATTTCCGAAATATTGATCTCTTCCGTTATTAATCGGGTCTTGATTTACACGAACCGGAGTGCTAAAGCTTGTTCCACCGTTTGTTGATTTGGCGAAACAAATATCAGGGTCACTTCCTGCAGGTGCAAGACTCTTCTGAGCCCATACAATATAAATATTTCCATTATATAAACCACCCGTTTTATCAACTGCCATCCACGGAAAACTGTTAACACGTATAGCTGTTGATTTTAAATTTCCACGAATTCCATTAACATCAATTGCCTGTTCATTAGCAGTAAATGTCTGTCCACCGTTAGTGGATTTTGCAAAACAAATATAATCTTCTGTATATGAACCTGTTGTGAGAGGTTCTGCACAAATCATATAAACATCACCGTTCGGTGCAGTGTTTATATTCACACCCTGTGAATAATGCCCGGAAAGCGGTGTTGTTATCTGCACTGCTGTTTGCCATGTTGTACCGCCATCTGTTGAACGTGAAAATTTTGCAGGCCATGTTGAACCTGAAAAATCTGTCCAGGCACAATATTGATAATTATAATAAGGACTGGTAGATTTATCATCTATATACACATGATTTTTATCTTCCGAACTTGATGAAGCCACCGTAAAAGGTCCTGTCCAGGTTGTACCATTATCAGTACTACCATAATGAACAACTCCTGTGTATGCAGAGTTCAAAGCGTTCATAAAAACTTTACCGCTGCTGTTAATAATAACAGACGGGTCTCCGCCATTCAGCAGAGATGCTGACAATTCATAACTACCAACCCAGTTAACACCTGTGTTCGTTGTTATCGCAAAACCTGTCCCGTAAAATGAAGGACTGTATGAATTCCATCCGGCTATTATTTTGCCGGGTACATTCGGATTTGCGAAAGCTTCGACCTCACTTTGTGTCGCCGTATGCGGAAAGGGTCTGAAGTTAGGACCTACAGCACTTATTCCCGAAGGGGAATTTATGTAAGCTATTTTTGTATTAACAGGTACCGGATAATCAGTCGGAAGATACGGTGAAGATGTACCTGAAAAATAAACGTGTGTTTGTGGAATATTCCACTTTTGACTATCCTGAGTTTTTTGACCTGTAAAGATAAAAAACGCAAAGATAGAAATCGAGAGAAGAAGAAGTACTTTTTTCATTATCTTATATTAATTAATTAAAAAAATATACGAATTGTAAATCATTTCTTTTTTAAGAAATAATTTAGAACGGTAAAACAATAATGTAAAATAGAATATTAATAAATAAGATTCAACAGAAAATATTTAATATAAGCTAAATTAATCTTAATGACTTATGGGCTAAATTATAAAATCTTTAGAATAAAAAACGGACAAATAATAGGCGACTCAATAATTTCATTTGATATCATAAATTAAATAAAAAAGCCTTTCAACAAAAGTTGAAAGGCTTTAAAATAAAATTAAATAAAATAAATTTTAATTAATCAGCATCATTCTCTTTATATCCGAGTATCCCATTGATTCAAGTTTATAGAAATAAACACCACTCGATAAATCTGCAGCATTAAAATCTACTGAATAAGATCCGGGTGATTTTACTTCGTTTACTAATTGTCTGACTTCTCTTCCGAGAATGTCATAAATTTTCATTGTAACTAATCCTTGTTTCGGTATATCATAACTTATTTTAGTTACAGGGTTAAACGGATTCGGATAATTTTGTTTCAAAGCATAAGTAGTAGGAATCGGACTGCTAATATTTTTTTCACCTAACGGTATAATGTTAAAACACATATTCGCTCTGTATCCCGGCGATGTTGCTGTCCAGGCTGCAGTGCATCCGTCACCGGTCGGAAGGTCAGTATAATAACCAACCATCATATTAGTTTGTGAAGTAGCATTAACATTCGAATATGCCGTCCAAGCTGCATTATTATAGCACACTTCAATTAATATGTTACTTACTCCATCCCAATAAAATGATGAAGTAAGAGGGATTGTTTGCCAGCCTGTACCGGCAACTGTATACGTACCGCTGAAGCAGGTTGTCCAGCCCGAGTTAACAAATGCGGTAATTGATGTTGAAGATGTATTTTGGAATCTGACATTAAATCCGTTCATTGCCGGTCCGCCAACAGAAATAACATCAAACGCAATAGTTGAAATATTACCGGGATTCAATCCTGAACCCGCTATCTCAGAAGCTAAATACAAAATATCTGTTCTTCCATCTTCCCAATATGTTGAGAATGGATAGCCTGATGAATTTGTACCTGTTCCAATACATGCATTGGTCAACTGAATTATTTTGAATTTTAATAAAGCCGTTGAATCCATATTATGATTCGAGGAATTATCTCTTGCAAAGATACGATAGAATATTGAATCGTTAATATTTACATCCGCTTGTACCGAATTAAATGGTGCAGCCCATATTGAGCCTGATGTATTTGCAAGATTAAATCTTTTCGATAATGTTGCAGGTGTATTCTTATACCATTTTACCCACGCTGAGTCAACACCGATATTATCCGTTACTGTAGCTGAAACTGTAACAGGCCATGAAGCTTTTGGTGTATTACCAATTGGAGTATGTGTAATTACGGGTTTCACTGTATCTGCGGATGCAACGAAAGTATAAAAATTAGTCGGAGCACTTGCAGGAGCAGTTACGGTTCTGCTCAATGAATCTGTAGTAGTTAAATAATAATTGTATGTCCCTGCACCACCCATCGTAATATTACCTGTCCAGTTTGTTCCGCTTGAATTTGTCAACTGAACCAATGTCCAGGTTGTAGTTGGTTGTAATCTGTAATATAATCTTGTTAAGCTGGGATTAATTCCCGAACCTGAAGGAGAAATTGAACAATTAACTGCTCTCGTACCTGTTGTTTGTTCTGTATTTCCTAGTGGAGTATGTGCAATTGAAGGACCTAAATCTATCGGGGCAGTCCATGCCTGCATCGAACCTGTTTTATTATCAAACCAGAAAGGCCAAATTTTTCCATTTGCACAAGTAATTCCTATATAATCTCCCGCATAATCACTAAATTCCGGTGCGGGTTTCCATCTGTGGTCACTTACTTTAATATCAGTCCATGTTGTTCCGCCGTCTAACGAACGTGACATATATGTTTCGCAAGAATCACCAACAGATGGATAATTTCTGTTATCATAATAAAGCACATTCACACCACCACCTGGGTCAACACATACAGTTGGGAACCACTGAACTTTTCCGTTATTAGCAGCATCCTGATTTACTCTGATACCTGCTGACCAGGTTGTTCCGCCGTCAGTTGATTTGTGAAGAATAACATCTGCATCACTTCCTGCCGGTGCTAAACCCTTTTCACATTCAACAATATAAATCCATCCATTTCTTGTGCCACCGGATTTATCACAAGCAATTCTTGGAAAATCGTTTACTCTCAATCCCCAACCGTTGAAGGGAGTTATGCGCATCGGTCCTGTTGCATAAATAGTTTCATTCGCAGTCCAACTCACACCGCCATTAGTTGACTTCGAAAATCCAATTCCAACTGAACCACTACTTTGCTTAGACCAACAAGCATATACTGCTCCACCGGGACCAACGACAATATCAGCGCCCTGAGACATAATTGTTGGGTTGTTAATTGCTTGAGCTGTTGACCAGCTTACACCACCATTTGTCGTATATGAAACTCCTATTGGATATGCACCGCTCCACATTGTCCAGGCTGTATATGTTCTTCCATAATAAGGACTTGATGGAACATCATCAGAGCAAGAAAGATTTTTATCCGAGCTACTCCCATAAATTGTATATGGTGTTGACCAGTTCACTCCATAATTAGTAGAATATGTACCATACATAAACGCAGTTCCGTTCGTGTTTAATGAAGTAAAGATAAATACCCCATTTTTATCAATCGCAGGAGCGGGATCACTCGTATTTGCCGGTTCATTCGGCATTAAATCAGTACCATACCAATTCAATCCACCGTTTGTACTTACATAATCTCCCTGTCCATAAGAAGAACCGGCAGTTGTGTTAGCAGAGCCAAAAAGTAACATTGGCTGATTTGGATTTGACGCAAGATAAACTTCATCCTGCTGATTAGAGTTCGGTAGAACTCTGAAATTTGCACCGACTGATAGTACACCGGCAGGAGTATAATATACTGTAGTTTCTTTGTTTGGATTTTCCCACGGAGTGAGAACTCCGGGAAGTCTTTGATACTTGCCTAACGGTGGCTTAACGGTTATTGTCCATCTCTCCTGAGAATAAGCCTGACCTACTACCACCAAAAGAAGTAATACGTAAAACAATTTTTTCATAAAAAAAATAATTAAATTTAGAAGGATAATTCAAAATAGCTGAATTATCTCATAAAAAAAACACAAAATTTCAATTTTTTAAAGCGTTTTTATTTGTTAAATTAAATGAAATTATTTTATATTAAAAAATTGGATTCATTCAATAAAATATTTGACAAGAAACTTGCATTAGCTCCTATGGAAGATGTTACTGAGCCGCCGTTCAGGTTGATTTGTAAAAGACTTGGCTCGGACATTTCCTACACGGAATTTATATCTTCGGAAGGATTGATTAGGGATGCACGTAAAGCAAGAAATAAACTCGTTTATTATGAAGAAGAAAGACCTGTCGGAATACAAATTTTCGGGGCTGATACAGGAGTTATGATTGAAGCCGCAAAAATTGCAGAATCTGCGAATCCTGACTTCATAGATATTAATTGCGGGTGCTGGGTTAAAGATGTAGCTTTACGCGGTGCCGGAGCAGGTTTATTAAAAGATATTCCGAAAATGCGTGAAATCGCAGAATCAATTATTAAAAATGTAAAATTACCGGTAACATTAAAAACAAGGCTTGGATGGGATAGCGATTCAATTGTTATACTCGAAGTTGCAAAAATCATGGAAAATATAGGAATCAAGGCGCTTACAGTACACTGCAGGCTTAGAAATCAGGGAAATAAAGGTGATGCAGACTGGAGCTGGGTTAAGAAAATTAAAGACAGCGGAATTACAATTCCTATTATAGTAAATGGAAATATTAAAACTCCTGAAGATGTAAAATTTGTTTTCGAAAATTATTTACCCGATGCGGTTATGATTGGTCAGGGTGCAATAAATAATCCGTGGATTTTCAGACAATCAAAATTTTTTCTTGAAAAAGGTTATCCTGAACCCGAACCATCGCTTGAAGAAAGAATAGATGTTTGTCTGGAACATTTGAGATTGGCTGTCGAACTCAAAGGAGAAAAATACGGAGTACTTGAATTCAGGAAACATTATTCGGGTTACCTGAGAAATATGAAAAATGTAGCTAAATTCAGGCTCGAATTGATGCAGTTTACTGAACACGAACCGATTAAGGATAAATTGCTCAGGCTTAGAGAGAATTACGATTTAATTGAAAACGATTAATATTTTTAAAAGTATTTTGATATCGGCAGTATTAGCCAAAATGCTGATTTTTGCTTAAAAATGATGTTTTTGATGTTTTTTTAAATATAATTTTTGCTTGCAGAACTATTCTGCACACTTGCGGAACTCTTCTGCAAGCATGAGGACTCTTCTGCAAGCCTGAAAAACTCTTCTGCAAGCATGAGGAACTCTTCTGAAAGCATGAGGACTCTTCTGCAAGCATGAAAAACACTTCTGCAAGCATGAGGAACTTTTGCTCATGCCTGCAGAACTTCATCTCATGTCTGAAAAACTTTATCTCAAGCCTGAGGAACTTCATTGCAAACTTCAAGTGTTTCATCTCAAGCTTAAAGAAAACCATTAAAAATTAACGGAATTCTTTTACACACTTTAAGTGTTCTAATGAAAATATAGTATCCTCTGTCTTGGGAATCTCCTGAAATTTTGGAGTGTACAAGAGTAATAAAAGTGTAATAAATACTATTAAAAAAAATTGATATTTATTTGTTAATATTTTAAAAATGATGTTATGACAAACACTTATACTCAACTATACGTTCAGATTGTAATTGCCGTAAAAGGCAGAGAAAATCTGATATTAGAAAGACATCGCATGGAACTGGAAAATTATATCCGGGAAATAGCGACAAAAAAAAATTGTAAAGTCCTTGCAATCTATTGCAACCCCGACCATTCTCATATTCTCGTTGAATTGGATTCTTCAATATCTATATCGAACTTAATATTTTACATCAAAGCTTATTCTTCAAAATATATAAATGATAATAACTGGATGCCGGGTGTATTCGACTGGCAGGACGGATTTGGCGCGTTTACATATTCAAAATCACAAATAAATGACCTGTCAAAATATATTTTAAATCAGCAGGACCACCATAAAAGAAAACTGTTTAGAGAAGAATTTATTACGATTTTGCGTAATTCTGAAATTGATTACGACGAGCAATTCTTGTTTGAATGGTACGATTAGAATTCTTTTTTGTTTTCACATTTCGTTTAATGCAATTCTATTTGTCTCGGGGAGTCTCCTGTTCTTTAGGGACTCCCGAGACAAAGATTTAAATTTTTATTTGACTTTAATTAATTATTCCTTTTTACTTTATTCGATAAAAATATTTCATAACCATCACATTTAAAATCGGAGGATAAAATGAATTCAGCAGTATTAAGTGTTTTCTTTGTATTTGCTCTTTTCTTTGGATTTATAATTTTAATAATAATTATCAGGGCGTTTAGAATATTAAACGAATATGAAAGAGGTGTTATATTCAGACTCGGTAAATTTTCGCAAATCAAAGGTCCGGGTTTGATAATATTGATTCCGATTATGGACAGAATGGTGAAAGTAAGTCTGAGAACCGTTGCGCTCGATGTTCCTTCTCAGGATATAATAACAAGGGATAACGTGTCCGTTAAAGTCAATGCGGTAGTGTATTTAAGGGTTATTGAACCTCAAAGAGCGATAATACAGGTTGAAGACTTTTTATATGCATCATCACTTGTTTCGCAGACAACTCTGAGAAGTGTGCTCGGACAAAGTGAAATGGATGAACTGCTTTCCCATCGCGACATTATAAATGCAAAACTGAAAGAACTTATCGATGCAGAAACAGAACCTTGGGGCGTTAAAGTTATGAACGTCGAATTGAAAAATGTTGACCTGCCGCAGGAAATGATAAGAGCAATGTCAAGACAGGCTGAAGCTGAAAGAGATAAACGCGCAAAGATAATTAATTCCGAAGGTGAATTCCAGTCGGCTACAAAACTTTCCGAAGCAGCAAATATTCTCGGCAGCAATTCCTATGCGATGCAATTGAGATATTTACAGGTCATGACTGAAATTGCTGTTGAAAAAACTTCAACATTAATTATTCCTTTGCCTATGGAAATGCTGAAATATTTTGACAACAAGAATGCATTGATGGAAAAAGATTTGCAGAAAAAAGATTAAGAATTTCGATTTATTAATAAAGTAAGAAATTTGTAATTCCAGCGAAAGCTGGAAACGTTTTGTGTTCAGCGAAGCTAATCCAGTTGAAACATACGGCGTTATATTTCGCAAGCGTTTAAAATTATTAATAAATTGGTTACTGATAATATATATTAAAATAATTTTATGAAAAGATTATTTCTTTTACTTCCGTTATTCGTTTTATTATTAAATTTTTCCTCCGATGACGGCGTCTCGAATTGGGTAGAAAATAAATTGAGGTCAATGACTCTGCGGGAAAAGATTGCACAGATGATTGTTTCTTATTCGGACGGATATGCACTTGAAGAAAATTCTACGGAATTCAGGAGACTAAATAATCTCATCGTAAATGAAAAAATCGGCGGAATAATTTTTTTTAAAGGGAATGCTCTCCAGCAGGCACATCTTACAAACAGATTGCAGGAGCTCGCGGTCACTCCCCTTTTGATATCACAGGATTGTGAGCGGGGAACGGGAATGAGACTCGATGACGGTTCGATATTTCCGAGCAATATGGCTTTGGGTGCTTCTCGCGATTCATCCCTTGCATATCAAATGGGAAGAAGAATCGCTATCGAATGCAAAGCAATCGGAGTTAATCAGAATTATGCTCCTGTTATGGATGTAAATAACAACCCGCTCAATCCAATTATTAATGTCCGCTCATTCGGCGAAGACCCGGCACTCGTTTCATATTTAGGTATCAGTATGATAAAAGGTATGCAGGATAACGGCATAATTGCAACTGCGAAACATTTCCCCGGACACGGTGACACAGAAATTGATTCTCATAACGACCTTCCGGTTTTAAATATAAATATGGAGCGGCTCAGGAATTTAGAACTTGTTCCGTTTAAAAATGCAATAGATGCAGGAGTGGAATCAATTATGATAGCACACGTTTCTATACCCGCTATAGATGATAAATCAAACTTGCCTGCGTCACTATCTCCGAAAATAGTAAATGATATTTTATCCGGCGAACTCGGTTTTAACGGATTAAAAGTCACTGATGCTTTGAATATGGCAGGAATTACAAAACACTATTCCGTAAAAGAAGTGGCTGTGATGTGCGTGAAAGCAGGCATAGATTTAATTCTGATGCCTCAGAATGAAACTGCGTCAATCGATGCGATTGAAAATGCAGTTTTAAAAAATGAGATTAGCGAAGAAAGAATAACAGCTTCTGCAAAGAAAATTCTTGAAGCAAAAAACCGGCTTGGCTTGAATGAAAAAAAATATGTAGATGAAAATGCCGTAAGCTCAATTGTAAATTCCGAAGATTCAAAATCACTTTCACAAAAAATTGCGGATGCTTCTATTACTAAAGTTAAAGATATGAACGGAAATGTTCCGTTCGGAAGAAGAATGATCAGGAGAAAAGAAAATTGTTTGATTGTATCTTTAAATAACGGAAGCGACGTAGCGAATTCTGATTATTTTATAAATAAATTTAAAGAGAAAAGTTCAAATCATTTCACGGATATATTTTCTTATGACATAATTGGCGACGTTAATAACACTGAAGAAATATTAAAAAAGGCAAACGATTTTACGTATGTTGTAATCCCTGTTTTTGCAAAAGTGAAAATAAAAACGGGTACTGTAGGTCTTCCTGCATCGCAATTAAGTTTAATAAATAGTCTTATTCAAAACGGCAAACAACTTATAGTCATATCTTTCGGTAATCCTTACCTGATTCAGGGTTTTAAAGATGTTGACGCTTACATTTGTGCTTATGGTGACAGCGAGCCGTCTATAAATGCAGCGATTAAGGCTATGTTCGGAGAAATTCAATTTAAAGGAAAACTTCCGGTAAGCATATCGGAAGAATATAAGTTCGGAGCCGGCTTAACAGATTAATTTTAATTACCTCTTAATCGGATTTGTATTAAATAGTATTTCTGTTTTTGACTTTAGAGTTAATTTCCTGCTATTTATTTTTAAATTATGATTGATAAAAAAATTTTACAAAACTTAAGGCGAAATTATAAATATAAATCTCTTGACCAGAAAGATGTTGAATTAAACCCATTCGAACAATTTTCAATTTGGTTTGAAGAAGCGATTAATTCGCAATTATATGAGCCAAATGCAATGATACTGGCTACGGCATCAAAAGAAGGAAAGCCTTCCGTCAGAGCTCTTTTATTAAAAGGATTTGATGAAATTGGATTTGTTTTTTATACAAATTATGAGGGTAGAAAAGGAAAGGAACTTGATGAAAATAATAATGCTTCAATTTTGTTTTACTGGGCTGAACTTGAAAGGCAGGTAAGACTGGAAGGGAAAGTAGAAAAAATTTCAAAAGAAGAATCCGAAAAATATTTTAAGACAAGGCCATTTAAAAGCAGAGTTGGAGCCTGGGCATCAGCTCAAAGCACAGTTATAGAAAGCAGATTCGTAATAATTAAAAAATTTATAAAATATTTATTTAAATTCCACAGCAATGATGTACCTTTGCCGCCATACTGGGGAGGATACATATTGAAACCTGATGTTTTTGAATTCTGGCAGGGAAGAGCAAACAGGCTTCACGACCGTGTAAGATACAGAAAAGGAGATACGGAATGGATAATAGAAAGATTATCTCCGTAAATAATTATCATATTCAGCGTTCTATTATGAAATTAATTTTATCAATCATTTTTATATTATTTGCTGCGCAGGCATATTCCCAGAAAGAATACAAAAATGAAATATACAATTTTAAGATAACAATTCCGGATGACTGGGAAGTCGTTCACGGTAAAAAAAATATAGTTTTCGAAGCATCTAGCGGGATTTATTTAAATTTATACGTTCAGGCACAAAAACTAAATATTTCAGATTCTGTTTCCATATATTACATGCCGATTGATACTCTCAAAAAACGAATTGAAAAAACCTATGCTCACAGGTATACTTATTATGAAGTTTTGCAATATGGAAAAAATATAATCGATTTTGTTGATGCATATTATTTCTTTGTCAAATACGCAAGTGATTTTGAAGGGTTTTCTGCAAAATTTATTTCTTATCAATACCAGTTTATCTACAATAAAATATTTTATTCCCTTATCATAACCTGTCCCCAGAAGAATTTTCCGAAATATGAAGTTGAATTTAACAAAATATTTTCAACTTTTGCGTTTCTGGAAAAGAAGTGAATGGTCTATATTTTTTTAAAGAAACATCTTCTCCGCTTATGCTGGTATGATGTAAAATACTTCCAGTGACCACGGACAGATAAATTTGATTCGAGTTCTATATTGGATTCAGCGGAAATAATTTTATGATCTATGCAAGATCTGGTCAATTCTGTCATTAACAATGCATCGGCTCCCCTGCCCTGTAAATCAGGTCTGATAGCACCAAGATACAAATCAACATACTTGTTAAATTTTATCGCCTTTAATAAGTAAAATATTCCGAAAGGAAAAAGTCGTCCTTTGCATTTTTGCAATGCTCCGGTCAATGATGGCATTCCTATCACAAAACCTGCAACTTTATCCTGACTATCAATAAGTAATTTTACATAATCAGGGACAATAAAACCAAAATATTGCTTAATGTATTTATCTATTTGCTTTTCGGATAAGGGGACGAAACCAAATAAATCTTTGTAAGAATTATTAATGAGTTGAAATAAATCCTTTCCATACGGTAAAAAATCTTTTGCTTTTTTCGCTTCTAATACTTTGATTTTAGATCTTTCTTTTATAATAGAAGCTATGCGGTCGGCTTTCTCGGGAATTTTATCCGGAACCATTATTTTGTATTCCACCCAGTCGACTTCCTTTTCAAATCCCATTTTCTGCATGTGCCGCGGATAATATTCATAATTGTAAATCGTAGCCATCGTACTCGTTTCATTGAATCCTTCGATTAACATTCCTTCATAATCGAGATCTGTAAACCCCAGGGGTCCGTGAATAAATTCTAAACCCTCTTTTGAAGCCCATTTTATCACTTCATCAATAAGCGCCTTTGAAACTTCTTCATCATCAATAAAATCAAACCAGCCGAATCTGACAGCTTTCTTTTTCCAGATTTCAATATACTTTTTATTTATTATCCCGGCAATTCTTCCGACAACTTTGTTATCCTTGTAAGCAAGCCATAATTTTGAAAGACAATATTCCGAAGCAGGATTTTTATCCGGATTCAGAACTTGTTTCTCATCAAATAATAAAGGCGGAACCNNTTGATTTTTTTTATAAAGTTGAAAAGGAAATTTAATAAAAGCATTAAACTCTTTTCTTCCCTGAACTTCTTTTATGAGAATTCTCAATTGAGAAATTTTAATTATTAAATAATTAAAACAATTTACTAAAATATATTATTTTAAGAAATATTATTATTTGTAAAGTTTTTATTGCTTAATTCAGATACGTTACTATAATCACCCGCAAAAGTTAACATCATTCTAAAATAATATTTTTTATGAATGGTTTTAATTTGATAATAGCAATAAAAAAATATCTCATGTATTTAAAATATATGAGATATTTTCCAAAATTATATTGGAGCGTTATTATACTTATGTTGATTTATTAAAAAAATAATCCGGTGATAATGTTGCGATTAAAATTTTCTTACAACATTCACTTTTATGCTTATTTAGGATAAAACATGCAAAATACAATGTAATATATTTATCCGTTTTTCCCGGGTAGTTTTACGGATTTAATTTTAGCCGTTTATTTTAAAAGTAAAATATTTTGCGAAATCACTGCATGTAGTAAACGATAACCCGGCCGCCCATGCATAATTGCAATCCGGATGGTCTACGGAATTTTCGAAATCAATTTCTGCTGTTATATAATAGTAATTATAAGCTACGGGATATTTTATAATCGGATAGCTAAAGGCATAACTTTTCGTATTAGCCGGTAAGTTATGTATTGTATATCTGAATTTATCCAGATCAGGACAACCTCCTGACATAGGAATTTTACTTTTATCTGGAGTAATATGAAGATGAATGTTGCCAAAAGAATAATTGGATTTAGCTGTAAATTCACAGTGCATAAAATCTCTGTCCTTCCAGACTTTTAATATTCCGATTGCAGTATTACCGGACGTAATCATATTCACTATGTACGGATCATTCGGTCCTAAACCCGGATTGTCTAAGTATTCGCAATCCGACATAACCACGGGATTCTGGTAATTGCAGCCTGCTATCAGAAATATTGCTACTAAGATTGGTAAATAGAGTAAAAACTTTTTCATATATCCTCCATTTTTTTATTTTGAGAAGTTAATTTTGGATTGCAATTACNNACCGTTCCCGATATTTTCGGTTATTTTACAATAAAATCAAGTGGTTAGTTTACGAATTAGTTTGAATTTGAGAAAATATTTCTCAAAAAGAAACGGTTCCGGGATAGGAATGAATTTTAAATTATTGAATCTGAAAAATTAATAAATCCGTTATGATACTAAGAACCAACAGAGTTTTTGTATGAACTATAAAAACTTTTTATTTTAACCGAATTGAAAAGAGGATTCATCACCTTTAATCAGCAAACAATTCATTAAAATAATTAAAATGAAACATTATAAAATAATATATAACGAAACAAGTTAACTATTTTTGAACTTCATATTCAATAAACACGGTTTTACGCCCGCCGCAATAAGGACAAATCATTTTCAATGTTCTGGTTCCTGCATTAGACTGATAATTATCAGAAGGACCTCCATAAATTGCTAAAGGAGAATTTTTTCTGATTTGAAAGATAGTTGAATTAGGACAATAAATCCAACCGAATCCCTGGCAATCAGGGCAAACGATTTCTTTCTGAATTATTGTTATTGGACTTTTTTCCTTTTTATCCTGTGAATGTAGAAAGAGTAGAGGTATAAATGTGAGCACAAAAATTAACATAATCTTTTTCATATACTAAAGCTCCTTTCGATTAATGTTATTATAATATAATACATTTTTTCTCAAATATCAACAGTACTTAATATTGTATATTAACGGCATAATATTTTAAAATTAACATATTTTAAGTCTCAATATATTATTTTATAAGAATTATTGTATCTTTAACCCGGATTAAATTTGATTTTATTTATATTTGCAATTAACATATTTTTAACTTTTAAATTATGCATTTCTCAAAATACACAATTAAAAATAAATTTGAAATAATTTCTGACATAATTTGTTACAATATTTTACCTGTCTGAAATGTTTTAATAAATCGTTATTTATATTTTACATAAAATTTTAAGTTTCGGTCTTTAAGTGATGTTAAATACAGCCGATGTTTTAACGAAAATTTGATTATAAATATTTTTTAAATTTAATTTACGAACCATGAATTTTAGATTTACATGTTTTATGATCGTTATTTTTTTGAATATTTTCCTGCAACAAATTGTAATTGCAAATTCGGTAATATATATCTCCCCTCTACCCGATTCAAAATATAATTCCGAAGAAACAAATATTATTATTGGATATTCAAAACAAATTCCTTCAACAAAAATCAGCTCATTAATTTTAACCGTGACAGGTTCAAATAGCGGACAACATACGGGTAAAATATATTTCGCTGAAAATAGCTTTAAATTAATATTCAAACCGGATGCCCGGTTCGAATTTGGAGAAAAAGTTACCGTTTCCGGGTATAACAATTCCGATTCTTTTTCCTTTTTTATCAGATACGTTAAAGCTAAGCAAATAGATTATTTACAAAACGAAATGAAAATTCCGGAAATTACGGATAGAAACTCAGTTAATAATATTAATCCTTATAAATATTCCATAGATTCTTTGCCTCATTTTACAATTTGGGATAACGGTCCGACAGCAACCGGTTATATTTTCATATCAAATTTTTCGAATAATCCAACGGTTGCAAATTATCTGATGATACTTAATAATGACGGCACACCTGTGTTTTCCCGTTATTTAACAGGAAACGGTTTCGATTTTAAGGAACAAAATGATCATTTATTAACTTATTATGATGAAATTCATCAAAAGTATTTAGGTCTTGATAATAACTATAATATTGTGGATAGCTTTGCGTGTGGTAACGGGTATACAACAGATTTTCATGAGGTAAGGGTAATGTCTGATAGTTCAGCCTGGCTGCTTAGCTATGACCCGGAATTTGTAGATATGAGCAAAATAATAACCGGCGGAAATCCGAATGCGACTGTGACCGGATTAATAGTTCAAAAAATCAACGCTGAAAAACAAGTTGTATTTCAATGGAGAAGCTGGGACCATTNNTGACGGAAATATAATGATTTCCTGCCGGCACTTGGATGAAATAACGAAAATTAATTCAACAACGGGTGACATAATCTGGAGACTCGGAGGAAAAAATAATCAGTTTACTTTTATTAACGATTCAATCGGATTTTCCCATCAGCATCATGTCCGTCGGGTAGACGAAACTCATATTTCTTTATTCGATAATGGAAATTACCATACACCTTCTTTTTCCCGGGCAGTTGAATATTTATTGGATGAGAATAATAAAACGGCAACCCTTTCATGGCATTATAGACACGTTCCGGATATTTATAGCTCAGCAATGGGAAGCGTACAAAAACTTTCAAATGGAGATTTCTTTATCGGCTGGGGTTCTTCTAACACAACTCTGACAGAAATAACAGATGAAGGTAGTGTAGTTTATGAACTTTCACTCCCCCCGGGTGAAACGAGTTACAGGGCTTTCAGGTTTAACTGGCAGAATAATATAACAGGAATTAAACAAAATAATACAATCGCATCAAAATATATTTTGAATCAGAATTATCCCAATCCGTTTAACCCTATGACAAAAATCAGTTTCAATATTACAAAATCGGAATTTGTAACATTAAAAGTATATGATATTCTCGGAAAAGAAAAATCGACAATTGTTAATAAGGATTTAAATGCCGGAAGTTATTCGTACAGCTTCGATGCTTCAAATCTTTCAAGCGGAGTTTATTTTTATAAACTTACATCGGGAAGTTTTTCTGATGTTAAACGAATGGTTATTATAAAATAAATTAAATTTTCTATCGGGATGTTGTGGCAGCACAGCATCCCGTTAATAAATATAAATAGTTTTACACTCCGAATTGCCTTAAATGATGGTCAAGGTGCTTCCAAATAAGAATATCCCATTCATCAACAGTCATATAACCAAAAAACGGGTGAGTATCTTTGGTAACACCTGCTTTTCCTGATTCAATAAATTTTTTTATATATGATATCAATTTCGATTTTTCTTCTTCAAAATTTTTATCATCTTTAACTAAAAATTCTTTCGAAGTTGGTGAATTTTTACCGAAAGGTCCTTCCTTCATAATTTTCTTCTTTATCATATTACCAAATAGAATTCCGATTAATACTCTTTTTGGCTTTATTTCGCCAAAACACGATTCGAGTGTTAATGAGCAATGGTGCAACATTTGAGCGACTTTCATTTTGCCCCATTCCGGATTTTTACCGGGAGTTAAATTATCAACACGCTTGATAATTTCCTGATTATCATTTTCATTAAATAAACTTTTCATAGTTACTATTTATTTTATAATATTATATCAAATTTTATATTAAAAAAGTTGCTTAATAATCAGGTAAAGAATTTTCCGGCAAGGTAATCTGTAAAAAATCATTTTTCGTCAGTGAGTATTCCAGCTTCTCTGAAATATCATATTTTCCAGGGACAAAATATATTTTGCCTAAATTAATTGTTGTGAAAAATGATCTTATTTTAACCGGAAATTTTATTTCCATAGTTTCGGATTTTCCGCATTTTATACGGCTGATTATAAATGTATAAATTTTCTCAAATGCATATTCTATTCTGTCAAAAATATATTCAATGACATAAGATTTTTTAGTTACTGAATTATATTCATCACATTTGATTCTTTGAAATAAACTATCCGGAATATTATTCCAGTCTATTGACGATGTGTCATGTGCCTGTTTAACAGGATTCCTCGGAAATTCGCATTGCTTTTGTTTAATTGTATAAACACTCGCACAAGTATCCCCGTGAGACATTAATTCTTCGAGCCTGAATGATACTGTGACTTGCGGAGACTGGGAAAATGAAGTGGCGTAAAATAGAAATAAGCAAATTAGTACTATAATATTTTTCATAATTTAGTTATTTATTTAACTAACTTATATTAAATTAACAAAATTTTAATTAAGAAAATAATCAGATTAAAAATTTTAATCTTAACTTCAGGATATTATTTTATAATCTACAGATACTTCAGTATTATTCTTAATCATATCCCACACGGGACAATATTTTTCTTCTGCTAATTTTAATAATTTTTCGAATTCAGCTTCAACGGTATCAGGTGATTTCAAAATTAATTCGAGATTAATTTTTTCAAAAGAAGTAGGATGAGTTTCTCTTCTGATTCCGCGCGCTGTTGATTCAAAGCCATTAATTGTTTTTTGCATTTTCCTGAGCAGGGGCAAAACAGTAGAACTTACACATGATGCAAAACTAAAAAGCAATAATTCTAATGATGTGTAACCAAGATTATCTCCCTGCGGCGGTACGTAATCTATGCTGAGAGGCTCGTTTTTTCGTGATTTTCCGATGAAATGTAACCTGTCATTAACAAGATTCATCGATACTTTAAGTTCCTGAACTGTAATATTCTGTAATGTAACTTCACTCATATATAATATTTTTTATTAATAAATTTATTAAACTCCGAATTGTGATAAATGATGATTTGTGTGTTTCCAGATTAACATTCCCCATTCTTTAACTGTCATATCACCGAAGTACGGATGCGGTGCCATTTTAGTATCATTTATATCGGTTAAAGAATATTTATTTATATATTCAATGAGAATGAATTTATTATTTTCAAAATCTTTATTGTCAGCAACAAGAAATTCTTTAGTCGTAGGAACATTCTTAGTGAACATTTCAGATTCGAATAATCTATCCTTCACCTGCCTGCCGATTTGCAAAAATTTTTCATTAAGCTCCGGAATTATTTCTCCGAAAGCAAGTTGCAAGCTCACAGTACAATGTGCCAGCATTTGGGAGACGCTCATCGTACCCCAAAATGGCATTGTGTCTTTTGTCAGTTTATTAATTCTTTCGATGAGTTCGAGCTTTTCGGATTCTACAAGGATACTTTTCATCAATTTTTTTATTTTAAAATTAAGGATATTGGAAAAGTAATTAAATCCATATTAATATCTCTCAGCAATAATTGTAATTATTTCTTATATCTCTCTATAAGCTCACTCGTATTTTTTTCGAAAAGTTTATGGCTGGCAGAATTGATTGAATCAGTAGAAACAGATTTCCATTTATAATAATCACTTTCAAATTCTTCGTTGAATAACATTTCAGATAAATCACTTATTACGGCATAATCTGCATTTGCATGCGGACTGTCGCTTCCTTTTACAGCAGTTTTAATAAAAAAATCTATTGTTTGGTATAGTGTTTCTTTTGCAAGACTTAACTCGGTTAATTTTGCCCGGTATTCAAGCTCATTTCCCGGCAGTCCCGCAAATTTTTTATAATCAGAAAAATGAGTGCCCTCGTGTGCAAGATAGCTGATTAAAAAAGTTTCACTTTGCAAATCATATGCTTTCTTAACACAGTACAGTCCCTTATCATCCGCCCAGCCGCCCGGGTAATATATTCCGAGAGTTGCATATTCTTCCCAACCGAGTGTGATAAAATTATCCATAAAAGTAACATTTACATTTATCGTATCTCCGAAAATATTAAAATTATAAATAGTATCATTTTGATTTTTCCATATTAATAAATCAATTAATCTGCCTGTCTTTCCGAAACCCGTAGTTTTATAACCGAGTGATGTTATGTAAGCGGTCAAAATATTGTTAATATCTTCATCTTGTGATGATATATTTAATGAACTTGCCGGTTTATAATTTTTCTTTAAAAACTCAATCAAAGAAATTGTTAATAAAGTATCGTAATTTTTATTAACATCAAGCAAAGCTTTTCGCCAGTAACTATGATAAACTTCAAGCAATGGTCTTGCCTTCGGTTCAATGTTATCTATATAATCGCTTTTGTCTGACGAATATTTGAACCTGTTTTCGAAATTTGTTTTAAATCCCTTTTCATATTCAGATAGAGATGTATCCGGAATTTCCATGATTTTAAGTGCCGATGAAATATCGGTATTTAATGCATAAGAGAATATTTTACTTTTATCAATCTTAGTGCTGTCCGAGACAGATGCTTTGAGCTGAGAATTGATAAAAATAAATAAAAACAAACAAATGTATTTTACTGATTTCATTATATTTTTAATTGTTGATAACCCTTGTAAAGATTATTCTGTTCCTGAAANNGGTTCTTGTCATTCCAGCGAAAGTCGCTTTTTGCTTTTGATCCCGATGTTTTTTATCGGGACTGGAATCCGGACAAAATACCAGGTCTTTGTTTCACACTTCTTCTCAGATTAATCGTTTTCGAACAGCCTTTCCGGCGTTGTTACAAAAATTTCCCATTTACAAATTACTCACCGATGCGAGTATTTCAATTTTTTCTTTGCCACGATATTTCACATCGATAGTTTTTCCCTCCTGAAGCTTTGCAGCATTTTCGGTCTTAATCATTATATTTGTTTCAGAATGAAAAGACGTACCATCCGGTTTCTTAACGTCGAGCAGAACTTTAAAGAAACTAAATTTTTTCTTTTGGTTAATAAATTGAAATTTCAGTACAGTCGCTTTGGTCCATTTAACAGGCAAATATTTTATAGTTGTAATTATGGCGCGGTTCAAAGCAAGAAGATTAAACGCAGAAGCAAACACCAGCACCCAGCAGATAGTATTTAAGAGTGTATCCTTTGCCGCACCTGAAACCAAAGCATAAATTGTTGCAATAAAAATTAGCAGAAAAAGCGAACAAAACAAACAACCTTTCACGGCGAGCGGACGGTTCAGGATTAAAACATTTGTTAACCTGCTTAATAAAAAATCAACAAATTTTTCTGCTTCGGGCTTTCCGACATTTGCGGCTTTTTGATATTTCTCAATCGCATCTTCTTTATTTCCGGATAAGACCAGTTGTTTGATTTCACTTATTACTTCGGGTGGAATTTGAATGTGAGTTACCTGATGTTCACCGGTTTCCTGATGCTCTCCGGTTTCCTCATGTTTGCCGATATGAATGCTTGAATTGCAATACAGGCAAAATGTAATTTCCTCTCCCGGCTTTACATCCAGCGGCGCACCGCAGTTCGGACAGGTCAAAGCTTCGATGTCGTATTTCATTTGTATTATTTAATATATTTTAATTGTAAAATATATAATAACTAAAAGTTTTCAGTACAGACTTGAATAAATTTAAAAGAAATGGAGTATTTTATAATTAATAAAACTACTTCTACTTATCAGCAACAAAGCTAATGGAATCATTACTTTTATATAAATTTGATTTCTTATTTTCAGTTATCTTCTTCTTGGTTTCAGAAACTTTTTCCTTAACGAATTTAATTAAGTCTTTCGAATCAATTTTTGATAATTCTTCTGAGGCTTTCTCTTTCCAGTCCCAAACTTCGATTTGTGCTTTTGAAATATAATTATTCATAGCTTAATAATTCTAATGGGGTTATAATTCTTAATTCATTTAAATATTTTTGTTGAATATTAATCATTCTTATTTGTTGTTCTTTGTTTACATTTGCCAGATGTTTATAGTTCCAACTTACTAAATAATTAATATTGTTTAATACACAAACTGCTATATGATATGCATCCGTTTCGCTTTTCTTAGGTATGACACGATTTTCAATATATTTATTTGCAAGTTCCATAATTTCATTCTGATAATTTGAACTTATAATTTCTATTCTGTATTTCTCAATTACATTTAATAACTTTTCTCTTTTTTCAATATTATTTGTCTTTTCGATTTCAAACAATACAAAATCTGAAATAAATGTACTATATTTATTAGTCTGAATATAATTATCAAATAATTCTATAGTAATATTTTTTAATTCCGGAGCATCGTCAGCAAATAAAAAATTTATAACCGAAGTATCTAAATATATCTTAATTAAATTATCCATATTACAAATTTACATAAACTAATTTTATTTAGAAAGAATTAAAAGCAAATTTGTAAAAACAGGTGTTTAAAAAAATAAAATAAATGTATCGGTTTTGTCCGGATTTTATTTATAATAATAATTTGATATGCTTATATGACATTTTCCCTCGTACCCGAACTTTCTTTTGGGAATTCTAACTGATCGTTACACGCACGGCGTTGAAACACATAACAAAATTTATTTATTCCAGTACAAATATCTTGCTTCGGCAATATAATCCCGTAATGAAAATTCCAATTCAGGTTCAAGCACGCATACTTTTTTCCAGTCTTTAATTGCTTTCTCGTAATCTTTAAGAGAAAAATATACAAATCTCCTGTTAATTAATGCGGCAACATATTCAGGCTCGTGGTTAAGTACAATGTTATAATCTTTCAGAGACTTTTTATAATCCTCCAATTTTGAATACGTCAATGCTCTTGCGAAATATGCGTGAAGATANNTAAGTTGTATCGATAGATATCACTTTCGCAAAATCACTCAAAGCCTTTCCATATTCTTCCTTCTGATAATAACACTCGCCCCTGTTGCATAGAGCTGCTATATTATCTTTGTCAATTTCGATTGCCTTTTGAAAATCTTTTAATGCATTAGGGATATCTTTTTTCTCAAGATAAACAAGACCCCTGTAATTATAAGCCTTACTATCCTGAGGAAACATTTCCAGATATTTTGAATAATTATGAATCGCATCAATATCATCACCGTTTTCATAGGCGCTTAAGCCTTTATAAAAAAACTTCAGTGCCGCTATCGAACGATTATCATACAATCCGCTGTCGGCAACCGATAAAACTTCTTTTATCGGAATTACGAAATTTAAATTTTCGCCTTTTAACATTTTTGCCGTACTTATACCAATCAGTTCACCCGAAGAATTGAAAACCGCACCGCCGCTGCTTCCCGGTGATAAACTTGCGGTTATCTGTATAAAATTTCTTTTATTTTTTCCAAGAATTCTAAAACCGCTGACGATACCTTCGGACATTGTATTTTCAAGACCTAACGGACTGCCTATGGCGTAAACTTTTTCCCCGATTTTAATGCCTGATGAATTACCTACCGAGAGATTAGGGAAATTAGTTTCACCCATCTTTAAAACCAGAATATCTTTTTCAATATTAATGCCAATAATATCCGAATAACTTATAACCGTATCGTTATGGCTGATTTCTATTTTATCCGAGCCTGCAAAAACGTGGAAGTTGGTAACTAAAATACCTTTATCGACTAATATAACTCCGCTGCCCTGTGATTTTATAATTCCATTCTGGTCGTAACATTTAATAACCACAATCGAATTTCCATATTGTTCGAATAATTTCTGAGCAGATATTTCCTGAGAATATAATTCCCCTGTTCCATAAAACGAGATAAATAAAAATGCTGTAAAAATAATCTTTCCAATTCCGTGCAGAAACAATTTTTGATTTGAGTTTTTCATAATGAAAGCTTTTTATTTTATTACAAATAGTTTGAATTTATAATATAGCGAATCTTCTTTAACTTATCCGATTACCTGAAACGATGAATCTATTTATGAAATTAATTAGCTTTCTTGTAAATGGTGGAATGTTGCAACAACGAATATATTTGTGTAATTCAAATAAAACTAATCTTTTTGTATATTTTATTCAAGTCAATCATATTTTTTGAGATGGCTTTTAATAATCTGATTTATTTCCGGAATTAAGAAAAAATAATAAAATATTCGTATCGGAATCCCCTCGTTCCAAAAGTCCCCTTTTGGAATGCAAATTTTCATCCCTCGTTCCAAAAGTCCTCTTTTGGAACGCAATTTCAATTTTACCATTACTTCCGTTATATCTCATCTACCGAAATACGAGAAAATAAATATATCAAAATAGGATGAAAATATTTCTTGACTATTGTTTTTATTATATTTAATTTTTAATCGAATCTAACAAAAAATCAGGATAATTTATTAAAATACTGAAAATAAATAAAAATATCTCAAATATTCATATAAATCCTTTCATTTAATAAATTATCATTACCGCACAAACTTATTCAGATTCAGGAAATACCAATATCAGTTCTAAACATTGTAAAATCGTTCCTTGATATTTCAAAATGATTTCATACAGTTGTTTCAGGAAATATTATCGATCTTAAATGATTTCCTGCTATACAAAAATGAAATTGCGAAGCTCTGTAATGAACTGCTAAAGGTTAATTATCAGTTCATATTAATCCATTATGAATTCAATATGAATCCTAACGAATTCATTTTAAAGCAAAATGAAATCATTATAAGGCAAAATGAATTCATAATGATATTTTATCAATTCATTTCGGGTCAATAAGAGTTCATATTAAATCATTATCAGTTCATTATGAAGCATTAACAGTTCATATTGAAGCTTTATCAGTTCATTTTAAAGCGTTAGAAGTTCATAAAAGTTCGAAAACAGCTTAAAAAAACATTTTTTCAAAATTTAAAAGAGGAAAATAAAATGGGCTCGAATCACAAGAAAGCAATTAGTTATCCTGATCAGGATACAAAAGTAATTCCTTATTATGACAATGCTTGCCAAAAACTTACCGCAGGGCTTGCAACAAAATACGCCATTGACCCGGCTACAATGACGCAGTTGACCACTCACAATACAAACATTCCGACCGTGATAGATAAGGCAGTCTCGGACAGGCTGATTTCCAAAGAAAGCACAGCTTTAAAGCGTGAAGAACTTTCAAAAGCTAAAACCGATATTTTGAGAGTTTTTCAAAAAATCGAAAATTCATCAAATTTTGAAGAAGCAGATGCTGAGGCGCTTGGGTTCAGGTCGCAAAAAACCCAGCCCGATTATAATAGTGCTATACCTGAAATCACTAATATAACAACCCTGCCCGACCAGATAATATTTGATTGGGTAAAAGGACCGATGGATGGGGTGATAATTGAATCAAGTTATGATAATGTAAATTGGGTAAAAATCGGGACGGACTTGCGTTCGCCTTTTGAAGACACCCGTAAAAATCAACATCCGGGAACGCCTGAAATCCGTTATTATCGTTTCCGTTATATTAAAAACGATATCCCTATCGGAAAATATTGTGATGTGATAAAACTGACCTGCGATATAGCGTAGTTAAAATTAAAACATCTTCATCGTTCCCAAATTCGTCGCGGTAATCTCCCCCGCCGTCTTTAGGAACGATTTATTTTTAGATATTTTTTTTAAAGCAGTTTTTATACGATTTGCTGCTATCCTAGCAAATTCACATGGTAATGCATTTCCTATCATCAATCCAGCCAATCCTACTGAATCAGTCTCGAATTTATATTTTTTGGGGAAAGTTTGAATTAATGCAGCTTCTCTTACTGACAAGGCTCTATTCTCTGAAGGATGACCAAATCTTCCCATACAAGGTCTCATAAATCCACTAGTAATTGTAGATGGAGTTTCGTACCATGATAATCTAGTATAAACATTTTGAAATCCTTTAATATTTTTATGACATTTAGGCTTAAGTTTGTCTGGAATATCATATCTTGAACCACCAGGTCTACAAGCTTCTAAACGTTTTTTTGTGATTTCTAATAGATCACTATGAACTTGCCAATTAAATTTCTTTGGACTACCTTTTTTCATTATATTTGATAATGAATAAGATTTTAATGAATCATCAAAAACATTCTTTAAAATTTTCCATTTCCTTTTGTTTTTATTTTCAATTGTATTTTCATAATATTTCTGCTTAGGAAATGTAACAAATAATTTTTTTGTTGCAAATAATACGACTCTTCTCCTCGACTGGGGAATTCCGAAATCTGCTAATTGAACAATTTTCCAATTAATATTATATCCGATATTAGTTAATCTATTGATGAATTCTTGTAACATCGATTTACCTCTATGTGCAAGACCAAAGACATTTTCCATCATACATGCTGTTGGATTTATTTCTTCAATGATTCTTGCCATTTCAAGAATTAGATTATTTCTTTCATCATCTCTATGCCATTTATCTGTTAATTTTGAGAAACCTTGACAAGGAGGACAACCAACCACGAAATCTATATGCTTTATGTTTGCTTTTTTCAGTATAAATTTTCCATTTAAATTTCTTATATCTTCTTCAATTAAATTTACATCAGGATGATTTACTTTAAATGTTTGACCAATTTTTTTGTCAATCTCAACTCCAACTAATACTTTAAAACCTGCTTTTTTTAATCCAACAGTTACTCCACCTGCTCCACAAAAAAGATCTATTGCAGTAAATTTACTTTCTTTGTTTTTTTTCATTAAATCAAATTGATTTTAATATTCTTATAATTTTATTAGAATTTTTATAAATATCAGTATCCCAAAACCTTAAAACAATCCAACCTTTTTTTCTTAAATACTCATTTACTTTACTTCCTCTACGTTTATTATATTTCAATTTATCAACCCATAACTGTTTATTTCTAGAAAATGCAATTCCATTAATCTCTCTTTTTCTTCTTCCATGCCAAAACGAACTATCACAAAATATTAAAACCTTTTTTTCTAAAATACGGAAATCAGGTTTACCAAATAATTTAGGTTGCGAGCGATATTTAAGATTAGATAAATGAATTAATTTTGAAAATTTTTTCTCTAATTTCGTCTTTGAAGATTTTATCCTTTTCATTCTATTAGACGTTGAACTGTCTGTTAGAAATCTACCTTTAATTTTTTTATTAAGATCCCTTTTTCTTTTCGTTAATTTTCTCCTTCACTTTTAGAAACTCTTTGTGAGCTGTCTTAGCCTTTAAAAGTAAATTTAACCAGGTGATTTGTCGAAGAACATTTTCTTTTTGTAAAGCTTTATAGCTAACATTATTTGCAGGTTCTTTTAGTTTAATTGAATCTGTAATAACAGATATAAGAAATTTATTCGGGAACTCTTTTGTTAATTCTTCGTGATTAACAAAAAAATCATTAAAAGCAGAATAGTAATTTATTAATCTTTTAAAATCGTCATCATTAAAGATATGNNAACAATATGTAAAGTATGACCTAAACTAATTAATATAAAATCTGGTCTTTTCGTTTGATACCCTATAGCCAATTCAATAGTCTCATTATATTTCTTATTATAATAAGATTCAAATGTTGTTTTAAATGTTCTCAAACTTTCGTTTTTTGTAATAACAGACCATGTTGGTTCTATTATCCAAGGTGCTTTTTCTAATAATTCTTGGAATTCATTTTCGTTTATTTTATCCGCATTTATTAAGTGTTCTAATTTTTCAAGAGCTTTTACTCTTTCTGATGCTATTTGACTATATGATGCCATTTCCGCAACTCTTGATTTTGTAAATATATCACTAAGACTTGCTAAAGTTATTTCACCATCACCAAGTTCAATATTAAACTCTTCAAATGCTTCTATTAATGCTTTATGAGGTGCAACAGTTAAAATTACTTGAGCTAATCCATCAACATAATCCTTATTTTCTAATTCATCTTCGGCTGCAAAACCACCTATTTGTTTTGCTAGATCAATAGCGGTATCAACAATTGCTTTATCTTTAAATTTTGTATTAGCTAATTCTATAAAATTAGATTTTGTCAAAAAAATCTCTCGCGTATTTTGTCTTCTAGGTTCCGTAGATAATTTACCTATTTCTTTTATCAACTTAGCTCCCCATTCTCTTAACGCTCTTCCATAATCAGAATCCCATAATATTCCTTGTCTATCAGATCTGATTAGGTCTTCACCATTATCATTATCGAGCCAATCAGCATATACTTCACCAACCAAATATGATCTAATTGTGAATTCTCCAGTAAAACCTGCAGGTTGTTCAAAATCTCTTGTAGTTGCTACAATTTTGTTTCTAGCATATATTCGTACACCTGACATTTCTTCATTCTTATATGAAACTTTTGCCATTGCCAACCAACCTTTAACTTCTAACTTTTCTCCTTCTTCTGTAGTAATTGGCCTTTCGCTTAAATCAATTTTAGTCTCACCTCGTATAGCAACTTCTGTTCTTTCTACTTTATTTTTTTCGTCGTTAATTGTATTTTCAACCCATATTTCAAAATCAGGTTTTGCAAATACAAATCGTGAAGCAAGTTGCCTATGAAAAGTAATTTTATCAGGCACTAATTTTTTTAAAAAATCATATAATTTTATTGTTGTTCCTTTTTCATTCGAGTATGTTCCATCTTTAGATCCTACAGTTAGTGGTACATCAGATTCATCATCAGCGACTATATTGTCATAATCCATGATAAAATGAGATACCAAATATCCGTTATTTGTCTTTTTTCCACCCGCCGAGATTACTTCAATTTTTTTACATATTCCAAAAGGAGCTAATTTACCAATTCCTTTTCTACCCATTACTGGTCTTTTTTTATCTCGAGATTTTGAACCCTGTTCAATATGTTCTCTTCTATCCCTTCCTACTTTTAAATAGAAATTACTTGCTTCTATTGGCGTCATTCCATGTCCATCATCTTTTATTTCTATAACGTAACCTTTATCTATAATTTTTCCATCTTTTTTTGTTGCTAAGACACAAGATAGTGGAACTTTTATCGTAACTTTTTCCGCATCAGCATCATATGAATTAGCTAAAAGTTCAGCTACTACTGCACTAACTTTATCATATAATTTTACTCCCAATTTATCTATAGTTAATCTAGATATTTTAAGATAATATTCATTAGTTCCCATATTTTTCTGATCTAAATTTATTAAAAAATTGCATATATAAACTCAATCCCGAAGGTTTCTTCGGGAACGAATAATAATATTTACTTCTTCAGTCTCGCTTCTATCTTATCCAGTTCGGCGGAGAGTTGTTTTGGGAGACGGTCGCCGAAGATTTTGTAATATTCTCGCATTTCGGTGACTTCACCCTTCCATTCGTCATTATTAACTGTAAAGAGTTTTTTCATTGTTTCAGGCGTTACTCCGATTCCGTCAACTTCTATTGCACCTTCCGCAGGCACACGACCGATTGGCGTATCAACAAATTTTCCAGTGCCGTTTACGCGCTCGATTACCCATTTTAAAACTCTTACGTTATCGGTATATCCGGGCCACATAAATTTTCCGTCTTCATCTTTTCTGAACCAGTTGACATAAAATATTTTCGGAAGTTTTTCCGCCAAAGTCATTCTGCCGATTTGAATCCAGTGTCCGAAGTAATCACCCATATTATATCCGCAGAACGGAAGCATTGCAAACGGGTCGTGACGAATCTTGCCAACGGCTCCTGCGGCGGNNAGACGCCGTGGTTCCAGTCGTAAGCTTCGTTTACAAGAGGAATGACGTGAGGTCTGCGTCCGCCGAATAAGAATGCAGAAATCGGCACGCCTTTCGGGTCTTCCCACGCCGGGTCTATTACCGGACATTGACTTGCAGGTGCCGTGAATCTTGAATTAGAATGTGCTGCAACTCTTCCACTTTCAGGTGTCCAGTCTTTTTTATTCCAGTC
>PNBM01000159.1:28069-40148 GCA_003135995.1 Ignavibacteriota bacterium
TCCCACCAGACATCACCGTCATCAGTGAAGGCAACATTTGTGAAAATGCAGTTTGAATGAAGTGTTAACATTGCATTCGGATTTGTTTTCATCGAGGTTCCGGGTGCAACGCCGAAAAATCCGTATTCAGGATTGATAGCATAGAGTCTTCCGTCGGTTCCGAATTTCATCCATGCAATATCATCNNACTCCGCCTTTCGGAGGTGTGATTCCGAGTATAAGCATATGTTCCGCAAGCCAGCCTTCATCGTGCGCAATCACGGAAGCAATACGAAGCGCAAAACATTTTTTACCGAGCAAAGCATTTCCGCCGTAGCCGCTTCCATAAGACCATATTGAACGCTCTTCAGGGAAATGGCAAATATATTTTTCAGTATTGCAGGGCCAGTTGATATCTTTTTTTCCGTCTGCGAGCGGATATCCGACTGAATGCAGACACGGAACAAATGGTTTATCTTCACCAAGCAAATCGAGAACTTTTTTTCCCATACGAGTCATTATTCTCATATTCAAAACCACGTAAGGTGAATCGGTTAACTGAACACCAATGTAAGATATATTTGAGCCGAGCGGACCCATAGAAAACGGAATCACATACATTGTTCTTCCTTTCATAGAGCCTGTGAAACATCCTGTCAATATTTTTTTCATTTCGTTGGGAGCCATCCAGTGATTTGTATGACCTGCATCTTCTTTTTTTTCAGAACATATGAAAGTTCTGTCTTCAACACGTGCAACATCTTTCGGGTCGGATACAACCCAGTATGAATTCGGTCGTTTTGGAATCGGTACAAATTGTCCGCTGTCAACGCACACCTTTAATAATTTATCGTTTTCTTCTTTTGAACCATCGCACCAATGAACAGAATCAGGCTGACACATTTTAGCCATTTCATCAACCCAACTCAGAAGTTTAGTATTTTTTGTCATGTTTTATTATTTATTTATATTTATTAGTTGAAAATTTATTTTCCGGGAAAATTTAATTCCGCTTCCTTATTTGTTTTAGAATAAACGACCTCATTAGACATAAGTATTGCAATAGGATTTGTGCTTTCAAACTTACTGAGAATAATTTTTATCATACTCATTACAGGAACTGAAAGAAGCATTCCTACGATTCCCCACATCCATCCCCAGAATACAAGCGAGAAGATGAGAAGTAGAGGACTGAGATTTAGCTTATTGCCGAGAATCCTTGGCTCAATAAAACTTCCCATTATATATCCAACTGCTACCATAATTATCATCAATACAATCGGAGTGAGTATATTGTCATACTGCGCAAATGCGATTAACAAAGGAAATATGGTTGCAATAAAAGCACCGATTTGCGGAAGCCATGTTAAAAAGAAAAACAGCAATCCCCAAACAATTGCAAAATCAAGTCCGAATATTAAAAATATTATTGTTAAAATAAATGCGTGCGAAAAATTAATAAGTGTTTTTCCTACAATGTATTTCCGGAGGTCAATAAAAATATCGCTCATTGTATCTGCAATGGTTCTTGCCCCGCTTTTCGAAAATGCAGCGAGGATACGTAATTTAATACTGCTGAATTCGCTTAAGAGAAAAATTATATAAATGAGTATGAGAACGTAATTCGTGAAAATTCCGGCGATGCCTGAGATTATAACCGAGAGCAACCCAGCTACCTTTTCTCCGCTGAAGAATTTCGAAAAATCGAGTGTTTCTTTTAACTTATCATTCGAAATTCCGAGAGTATTAAGAAAAAATATGATTTTATCGCCAAGCCCTTCTACTTTCTGTATATATTTCGGAATTCCGGTCGTGAAAGTATTTATGCTGGTATAGACAAATACACTTGCAATATTTGAAACGATAAGGATTACAATTACTACTGCCAGAATTGCAGCCCACGATGGAAATTTTTTCTTTTTGAGCCACTCATATAATGGTTCGAAAAGGAAAGATATTATAAGCGCTACAAAAAGAGGCAGGAGAATAGACTGAAGCTCTTTCAGTATATAACAAGAAAACCCGACGAGGAATAATGCCGCCGTTATATTCTGGAAACTCTTATTTTGATTTTCTTTCATATAATATTTTTAATGATTGCAGTTTCATTTTTTTGGGGATTACTTACATCATAAGACATCAATATAGAAAGCGGTTCGGTGCTTTCAAATTTACTGAGAATTATTTTAATCATACTCATAATTGGAACCGATAAAAGCATTCCGACAATTCCCCAGATGTATCCCCAGAAAACCAAAGAAAATATCAGAAGGATTGGGCTGAGATTAAGTTTATCACCGAGAACTTTCGGCTCGACCATGTCCCCTACAACATATGCAACAGTTCCCATTATTAATAACAAAACAATCGGGACAACAAGATTATCGTACTGTGCGAGCGCAGTAATAAAAGGGAGTACAATTGAAATTAAAGCTCCGATATTCGGAATATAAGTCATGAAAAATGTGAGTAAGCCCCAGATGATAGCAAAGTCAAGACCGAAAATTAAAAATATAATTGTTATGAGCAATGCGTGTGAAAGATTGATAAGGGTTTTTCCCACAATATATCTCCGCAGGTCGATGAAAATATCACTTAGAATATCCTGTATTTTTCTTGACTTTTCACGTGAGAATGCCGTAAGAATTCTGCGCTGGATACTTCCGAATTCAGTTAAAAGAAATATTACATAAATGAGAATAAGAATATAATTCGTAAAGATTCCTGCGATGCTCGATATTATATCCGAAATCGTTCCGGCAAGTTTTTCACCGCTCAGATATTGTGAAATATTAAAATAATTTTTAATTTCATCATCAGATATTCCGAAAGATTTAAATGTATTAGTGGCGGAAACCCCGAAACTTTCGAATTTTTGTGCATATTTCGGAAATTCGCTTGTAAAAGTATTTATGCTTGTGAAGACAAATAAACTTGCAATATTTGAGATGATAAGAATAATTATCACAACCGCAATAATTGCAGCCCACGAGGGAAATCTTTTCTTCTTGAACCATTCATATAAAGGGTCGAAAAGAAAAGAAATAACAAGCGCCATAAAAAAAGGTATCAGAATGGATTGAAGCTCCTTGAGTATATAGAAAACAAATCCTACTAATATCAAAGCAGTTGCTATTTTTACAAGCCTGAGGTTCTTATTATCTTTCATAAACTCAAGTTAATAATTTTTTTATATTTTATCGGGTCTATTTTTCCTGCCCTCTCGAATCCCCGCAATCTGAGAGCACAGCTATCGCATTCACCGCAGGCAAAATCATTGCTTTTATAACAAGACCAGGTTAAATGTAACGGAGATTTCATCCTGATAGATTTCAGAACGATATCTTTTTTGGAAAGATTAATCAAAGGAGTTTCGATTTTAATATTAAAATTNNTCCGAATTTAATCATAACATTATAAGCATCAAAAAAAACTTTTCTACAATCAGGATAACCGCTGGAATCTTCTTCGACGGCACCGATAAATATTTTTTCAGCTTTAATAACTTCCGCCCAGCTCACTGCTATCGATAAAATATTCGCATTTCTGAACGGGACATAACTTGTTGGAATTTTTTTTGAGTTAAGATTTGGTTTTGTTNNTTTATTATCAGTCAGAGACGAGCCGCCGATTTTTTTTAAATGGCTTATATCTGCTACCAGTGTTTTTTTTACGTTGTAATAATTTGCGATGTCGTTGAATGCTTTTAATTCTCGTTTTTCGGTTTTTTGTCCGTAGTTAATGTGCAGGAAAGCTAATTCGTATTTTTTTGCGGCTATCGCGGCTGTTAGTGCACTATCCATACCGCCGCTGACTAAAACAATTGCTAATTTTTTGTTACGTATCATAAAAGTAAAATAAGTTCAGATAAATATTCATATATCACAGAATCATCTACAATTCTTGTTCAACTCCTACGGAGTTGGNNTAAATTTATAAACTTGATAACTTGATAACTTGATAACTTGATAAACTTGATAACTTGATAAACTTGATAACTTTTTAACCTTTTAAATTTATAAACTTGATAACTTTACAAACTTTATAACTTGACGCTCTTAAGAGCTACCACAGCCACTTAAATTCTCTTGCTTTCTTTTCAAGTTCCTCCCTGAAATTCGGATGAGCAATATCTATTAAGAGTTTCGTACGCTGTCTTAATGTTTTTCCGTATAAATCCGCGATTCCGTATTCAGTAATAATGTATTGAACATCTCCTCTTGTTGTTACAACACCGGAACCAGGTGTTAATGTCGGAACAATTTTTGAAATTGTATCATTTTTCGTTGTAGAAGCAAATGCAAGTATGGGTTTACCGCCTTTACTTCTCATCGCTCCTCTTATGAAATCAAGTTGTCCGCCGAATCCGGAAAATATTCTTGTACCCATCGAATCCGAACAAACCTGTCCGCTTAAATCTACCTGAATTGCGGAATTTATCGATACCATTTTATCGTTTCTCGCAATATTGAACGGGTCATTAACAAATTTTGAAGAACGGAATTCGATGAGCGGATTATTATCTATAAAATCAAAAACCTTTTTTGTTCCGATTACAAATGAAGATACAACTTTGTTGGGAAGAAATGTTTTTTTCTCACCATTTACAACTCCGAGTTCAATTAATTCAATCAGACCGTCGGAAAACATTTCAGTATGAATTCCGAGATTTTTCTTCTCTTTCAGAAAAGGCAGTACAGCATCGGGTATAACACCAATGCCCATTTGCAATGTAGCCTCATCCTCAATAAGAGAGGAAATATTTTCAGCTATTTTCTGATAAATTAATTTTTCTTCATCCGGCACATTTGCATCGACCATATGAACTTCGAGCAGTTCAACATCGGTTTCGACGATATATTTAAGTTTACTTACGTGAATAAAATTATCACCAAGAACTCTCGGCATCTTTGGGTTCATTTGCGCTATTACAATTTTTGCATTCTCCGCAGCAGTTTTTGTACATTCATTGCTGACGCCGTATGAACAATAGCCATGTTCGTCAGGAGGCGAAAGTTGCAAAAAACACACGTCAACAGGAAGTTTTCCGAGTTCAATTAAATAAGCGATTTCTGAAAGAAAAACAGGGAAAAAATCAGCGCGGCCTTCGTTAACTGCCTTGCGGACATTTCCGGAGCAAAAAAGTGCTTCGTGTATAAAATGTCCCACCATCTCAGGTGCTGTATAAGGAGTCTTGTGAAAAGTTGTGAGGTGAGCAATTCTAACATTATCAAGATCTTTATATCTGGCAACCATAGCGTTTACTAATATTTCCGGGTAGGCGCTGTTTGCATGAAGGTAGACTCTGTCATTTGATTTTACAACTTTTACGGCTTCTTCGGCTGAAACAATTTTATTCCTATACTTCTCTAACATAGAATGAATTATTTAAAGATTTATGATACAAAGAGGATTGGCTAAAATACTATTTTTTATAATTATAAAAAATGTAAAAAATTAATGCTTATTGAAGATTTCAAAGAAATGATTTCGTATCTGTTCTTGTACCCGCTCTTGTATCTGCTCTTGTACCTGCTCTTGTAGCCGCAAGCTTCAGCTTGCGATAATTTTATAACAGGTAATTGAATCAATTCCCGTCTATGGTTTCTTGCCGTTCGAAGCTAAAACCGTCGAATGAATTCCGCCCCTTGTTGTAAAAATCCCTTTAACTTCCATCCATTTTGGTTTTAAAATATAAACGAGGTCGTCAAGAATTCTGTTTACAACATTTTCATAAAATATTCCGTCATTTCTGAACGACTGCAGGTAATATTTTAATGATTTGAGTTCAACGCATTTTTTATTTGCTATGTAAGATATTACGATTGTTCCGAAATCAGGCTGACCGGTTTTAGGACATACCGAAGTAAATTCATTTGTCTGATGTGTAATTAAATAATTTCTGCCCGGGTAAGTATTATCAAATGTTTCGAGCAATTTTATTTTATTGTCGTGTTTCTGAATCATTTTAATATTTTATTTTTGTATGAATTCCTTCGGATTAATTTTAAGCTTGGCGATTTTCTGTCTTAAACTTATTTGATGAAAATTAATTACTCTTGCCGTTTCACTGATATTTCCTTTGCATAATTTAAGATATTTCTTCAGAAAAGAAATTTCAAAATCACGAATCGCTTTGTTTTTATTTACTTTATAATTGTTGTTTGAAAAAAGGTCCCTGTACTGGTCAACTTCCTGTATATTCGCGGGAAAAAGACTTTTTGTGATTATACTGTTATCGCTGAGAATCACAGCTCTTTCGGCAACATTTTTCAGTTCAGTAATATTACCGGGCCAGACATAATTTATTATCAGTCTTGTTACATCAGGCAAAATTTCTTTAATTTTTAAATTCTTAATCGAAGCATAATAATTTAAAAAATAATTAAAATAAAATATTATATCCTCGGGACGTTCCCGCAATGCAGGCATATATAATTCATATAACTTCAGCTTTTTATATAATTCCTCATTAAATTTTCTTTCAATAACAAGTTGTTCAAGGTCGATTGTGGTCGAAATAATAAATCGGGCTGATGTGCTCTGTGTTTTCAAATCGCCGGCTTTTGTATATACCCCTTCTTTTAAAACCCTGAGTAATTTTAGTTGTAACAAATTATTGAATTTCGATATCTCGTTAATATAAATTGTTCCCCGCTCGGCAATTTCAAGATAGCCTTTGTGAGCCGTGGTAGCTTTTTTTGATGAACCTTTTACGTGACCGAACAATTCTGATTCAATACTGTTCTCGGGTAAAGTAGTACAATCAATTGTAATAAAACGATATTTTTTCCGCGGACTGTTTAAGTGAATATGCAATGCAAGTTCTCTTTTCCCTGTTCCGGCTTCTCCCGTAATAAGTACTGCATTGTTCGATTGCGCAATTGTAGATGCATATTCTTTTATGTTTTTTACTTTTTCACTGTCCGTTTCACTGATAGGACTTTCCTTTATTTTATCAAGCTCCCTGCTTAATAAAATATTTTCTTTAATAAGAGATACCTTCTCGAATCCCCTGTTCAGTGTTAATAATAATTCTTCTTTATCTACCGGTTTTGTAAGATATTCAAATGCACCCGAACGTATACTGTCTATAGCAGACCTTATGGAACCGAACGCTGTGATAAGAATTACAATCATATCAGGTTCATTCTCCAAAATTTTTTTAGTCAATTCAACCCCGCTCATCTCCGGCATATTTAAGTCAGTAATAACAGCATCATACTTTGAGTTGTTAATTTTTTTAACAGCCTCTATACCGTTTGATGCCAGTGATACATTATATCCGGCAGCAGTCAGTATTTTTTTTAATAAAAGCCGTGCGGTAGATTCGTCATCCACAACAAGTATTTTTTTCATAATAGTATATTAAAATCATAATTAACACTTATAAAATAGTTACTTGAATCGTAAAAAGAAATAAAAAAAACAATTAATTAACAATCAACCGGTAATAAGTTATTAACTTATAAATGTACATACACGTTCATTTTTCATATTTCATTTTTCTGCAAACAATCTATATATTTGTTTTAATTTAATATTATTATATTTTCTGTATGAAAAAATTCTTAAAAAGAAAGTGGCAGAATTATCTATTCCTTGATTATAGTTTAATTTCATTAAAAAATTTTCTTAATGTTAAATGCCCTTCATGTAACAGGACGGGTACACTTCAAAGAATGCTGGTAACCGGAAAACTTGTTAAAATCAGGAGATTGTTCGGATTCAGAATGTATCATTGCAGAGAATGTAAATGGGACGGGTATCTATACAGACACAGGATAGCACCAAATCTAAAAAAAATATTTTTAAATTATTTTAAGGCTATTATAGCCTTATATATTTTTTACAGATTATTAACAATAGTTTATAAATTCGTTTTGTAGCTTTCAATCTTAACATTCAGAAAAAATAAATATTAATACATAAAAATACATACAATTTATTTCTTTAATTTCCTATGTTTCAGAAAATTTAAAAATTCGTAAAATTATCAATTTATGCAGGAAAAAAAATCTCCGGGCTTAAAATCTTTTACACGCAACTTCTGGGTTGTTATCATAATGGAATTTTTTGAACGCGGTTCTTATTATGGTGTAGCTTCGGTACTGTCAGTTTATCTTGTAATGAGTGTTGCTGATGGCGGTCTTGGTTTTTCAAAAGAAAGTGTGGGACTGATGAACAGTGTTACGAGACCCCTGCTTTATTTTCTGCCGATTCTATCGGGAGGTATTGCCGACAGGTTCGGGTATAAAAAAACCCTTATGTTTGCTTTCATAGTTATGAGTCTCGGATATTTTTTAACGAGCCTTGCAACTGCGTATGGTCTTGTTTTCATGAGCTTGTTATTGATGACAATCGGAGCGGGATTCTTTAAACCTATAATTTCCGGTACTATCGCACGTACAACGGATGAAAAAAATTNNATCTTGGTGCATTTATTTTCCCTCTCATACTTATTCCTATTCTTAAAAACATATCATGGTCGTTAATTTTTATAATGGCGGCAGTCGGAACAGGATGGTTAATATTTTTGAATTTATTTGCATATAAAGAACCGGATAAGCCGCAAAGTTCGAAATCGGTTCTCGAAACCCTGAAAGGAGTTGTGCTGGTTTTAAAAGATTTCCGGTTCATATTAATGATAGTAATTTATTCGGGCTTCTGGATTCTGTATTTTCAGATGTTCGATACAGTTTTATGGTATTTAAAAGATTACATGGATATGACGCCGGTGGATAATGTGGTAAATGCTTTTCTCGGAATTTTTGTAAATAATCCTAACTGGAAATTTGATGCTGAACACGTAACTGTTATAAATGCTCTTACGATTATTATATTGCAGTTGTTCGTCTCCAGTATCGTAAAAAATAAAAAAGCTCTGCCAACTATGATAGTAGGTATTGCTCTCGGTACAATCGGAATGGGAATGCTCGCAATCTCGACCTACGCTTGGGTATTCATGGCAGGTATGATTATTTTTTCAATTGGAGAAATGACCGCTCATCCTAAATTTATTTCTTATGTGGGATTAATAGCGCCTGCCGATAAAAAAGCATTATATCTCGGATATTCATTTCTGTACGGCGTGATTGGAAGCGGCATTGGAGGCGTTCTCGGTGCAAACCTTTATGTTCATTTTGTGGATAATTTAAAATCTCCGGGTACATTGTGGTTTATTTTCAGTTTAATAGGAGTAGCAACCATCATAGGTTTAATGCTTTTCAATAAATTCCTCGCCCCTAAAAAAGTATAGATTTAAAATTCCGGAAACTGTGTAAACACGGTTTCCGGAAATTTGTATTTACTGAGTCATACATAGTTGCAATCCAGTTTCATTAAATATTTATTATAATTTAATACTATCAGCATATCGGATAATTTAAAATTAAATTAAAATTGAAATTAAAAATAAAAAACAAAAACCTCACCCCTGCCCCTTCCTGAAAGGAGAGGGAAAAGCTATTAGTATGTATCACTATCAAAAAACAAATCCTCACCCTGACCTTCCCTAANNTCCCTAAAAGGAAAGGCATAAATACCATTAAAATGTATCAAATTGAGATATTAACTATTTAAATTGAGACTTAAACTATGCATATATATAAAAAAATGAAAAAACAACAAATAAGTGTCATATAAATAAGGTATAAAAATTGCATATTTAATTTCAATATCAACTTTATTTGAAGGAGTACTAATATGAAAAAAATTATTTACTGCTTTATCTTCTTACTTATTTTTCTGAATTCCTCAATCATTTTTTCTCAGCCGTATGGATGGTATGCTCAAACGAGCCCTAATACGAATAATCTTAACGGTATATGGTTTGCCGACATTAATACGGGAACCATCGTTGGAAATGCAGGAGTGATATTAAGAACAACAAACGGGGGGACAAACTGGATTTCACAAAATACCGGTTCTACAATGCACTTATTCGCAGTTTTCTTTGCAAGTCCAAATACGGGATGGGCTGTGGGAGATGTCGGAACAATTTTGAAAACAACAAATGGAGGAACGAACTGGGTTACTCAGACGAGCAATTCTATTTATCAGTTAAGGTCAATATCATTTCAAAGTGCATCAACCGGATATGTAGCCGGGTGGTATGGAACGATATTGAAAACAACGAACGGAGGTACAAACTGGACGACTTTAAATACAGGTCTGACAAATAATCTTCTGGGTGTTTCTTTTACAAATGTTACAACCGGATATGCAGTCGGCTGGTTGGGAGCCATTATCCACACAACAAATGCCGGTACAAACTGGTCAACAGTTCCGAGCGGTACTACAATCTCTCTGGAAAATGTAAATTTTTATAACGCTCAAACCGGTATTGTTATCGGTGAACAGGGTAAAATTCAAAAAACCACAAACGGTGGAGTCAACTGGTCGGTTCAGACAGTAAGTACAAGTAACTACCTGATGTGGATTACAACTCCTCTTAATAATTTTTCCACGATTGTGGGCGAACAGGGATTAATAAGAACAACAACAAATGCCGGAACGAATTGGTATGCTCAGACCAGTAATACAAGTTATTATTTGAATGGTATTTCTTATCCGGATACTCTTAACGGCTGGGCTGTCGGCGATTATGGCACAATCATACATACAACAACAGGCGGATGGCTGCTCCCTACAGCACCGTCTTTAGCGAGTCCGGCTAACAATGCAACCTGCATTTCGCTGACAGTTAATCTTGACTGGAATGATGTGTTTCCACCATCCTGTTATTACAGGATTCAGATTTCTACAAATTCAAATTTTACATCATTTGTTATAAACAGGGCAGGACTGGTGAATTCTAATTTTGCAATTCCGGCGGATAGTGTATTAAATAATACACAATATTACTGGCGGGTCATACCGACTAACCAGGTCGGAACCGGACCTTTATCTGGAACAAGAAGTTTTACCACTGTAAATGCTACACCTGTTGCACCTGCGCTGGTTGTACCTGCAAATTATTCCACAGGGATGACCTTAACGCCTTTGTTAGACTGGGATAGTGTTGCCTCAGCTTCGACTTTCAGAATCAGAGTTTCAGCAGATTCTACTTTTACTACCTCACTCATCGATACTGCGGGATTAACAGTTTCGCAATACCAGGTTACGGCAGGAAAACTTGCTTATAATACAAAATATTTCTGGAGAGTAAATGCTTCAAATACATGCGTTACGAGTGCCTGGTCTGCAACCTGGAACTTCAGGACAACGATTCTTTCCGGAGTATTTGGTTTTGGAAATGAAACCCCAAAAGAATTTAAATTATATAATAACTACCCTAACCCATTTAATCCGGTTACGATTATTATGTATTCTTTACCTGTTAATTGTAATGTTCAGTTAAGAGTTTATGATATTCAGGGAAAAGAGATTTCAACACTTGTTAATGAGTTCCAGATGGCGGGAACTTACCAAATCCAATTTCCAAATAATCAATCGATAAATTACCAGTTGCCGAGTGGAACATATTTTTATAAAATCATTGCGGGTAATTTCGAAGATGTAAAAAGAATGCTATTGATTAAATAACGATAGTTATTTAATCATATCCCCGATAGTGAGGCGTATCGGGACTATTAATTAAATAATTTTATTTCATAACTAAAATCCGGCAGGTCAAAAGTAGATTGTAAATCTAACTAACTTTTGACCTGCTTTTTGTTTATAAAATTGATTCTATTACCGGCTCTTCCATTTCAACATTTTTTCTTTTCGGGCAGTTAAATTTTGGAAAAATGAACTTCTAAAAAAGCATTCTGTTTACAATAGAGACTTCCGATTAATATACTTCATAAGGAATGAATTAATGATATTCAATTTAAATATTTATCAATTTATATAACAGTATGTTTTATGTTAAATAAAGTAATCGAAAAAATCGCAAAATCAAAGAAAAAGATAGCACCATCAATAAATATAGATGAATCTATTTACATTAATGAGAACCATAATCAGAAAAAACAACAAATTAAAGATGTGAAATTACCTTTGCTCTGCACAGAATGCGACCGGGAATTGGATTTATTCTGGTTAACGGATATGGCATCCGATAAAAGCGAAGTAAAAAAGCATCATGAAATTT
>PNBM01000170.1:0-2250 GCA_003135995.1 Ignavibacteriota bacterium
CAAGAGAAGTGATACTACATTTTTTAACATTTCTTTCTCCTTTTTAATTTAAGTTAAGTAAGTATGTTATTTCAGAAATTAGTGAAGTAATGAGACCTAACCAAAACAGCGATTTTAATTTAGTCTCAGAAGACTCCGCTTTGATTTTCTTTTAGATAAATAAATTACCAACAACCATCACGATATAAATTTTTATGAAGTTATTTAAATGAAAAATTCAAACACAGAATTAACCTGAAAATTTCATTTTAAATTTATTTTGTAACTAATATAATTATCCCCCTGCCAACTTATATTTTCCTGAGTCATCAAAAAATATAACTATCGGTTATTATAAGCAGTGACTAATTTATATTCTGGATTTCGAAAAGGAGGCAATGCAGTATTTTAGAGTATTGTTTATCAGTATTATGAGAATTTGCCTCAAAAAATCCAAAAAGTATGATTAAAAAAAGATGCAGAAACTTTTTTATTTTTATCTCCCTTTTGATTGATTGAGAAAAAACTAATAAATAAAAACGTAACAATAATTATCTTCGTGATTTAATTTCTGAAAAAATTACCAAATTCACAAGATAAAAAAAATAAAAAAACTAATAGCAAATATTATGCCAGAAAAATAGGATTTTAAAGTTTTTTAATTGTTGAGATATGTGATTTATGAAAATATTATGCTAATTTATTTATAATAAAAAAGCCCTTTGATTTTTCAATCAAAAGGCTTTTTAATATCATATCTTATAATATGCTATCGTATTATTTGATTAGCATCATTCTCTTTACATCGCTGAATCCATTAGATTCAAGTTTATAGAAGTAAACACCGCTTGAAAATTCTGAAGCATTAAAGTCAACGCTGTAATATCCCGCTGTCTTTGTTTCATTTACAAGTTTCCTTACTTCTCTACCCAGTACATCATAAATCTTTAATGTTACAAATCCGTTCTTCGGAATTGCAAAATCAATTTTTGTAGTTGGGTTAAACGGATTCGGATAGTTTTGTGATAATTTGTATGTATTCGGAACTCCGATGTTGCCAATTCCAACTGAGTTTGGTCCCGGATTCATAACGAAACACATATTATCCCTGTATGCTAAGGCTGACGCTGTCCATGTTGGTTCTGTGCAGCCATCACCGGAGGGCAGATCCATTTCATATCCAATCATAAGACCTGTTGCAGTAGATGCGTTCACAGGTGAATATGCTGTCCATGCTGCATTGTTATAACAAATTTCCATTAACAAGTTTTGACCGCTTGTCCAATAGAATGGAGTTGTTAATGTAATATATTGCCACCCTGTTCCTGAAACTGTGTATGTACCGGAATAACATGTAGTCCAGTTCGTGGAAGTCCAGGCAGAAATAGTTGATACTGAAGTATTCTGCATTCTGATGTTAAATCCATCCATTGCAGGTCCGCCAACGGATTGAACGTTTAATCCGATTGATAGTATATAACCCGAAGCTCCACCGGCGCCTGTTATTTCAGAAGAGAGATATAATAATTGAGTTCTTCCGTCTTCCCAATATGTACCAAATGGATAGTCAGATGCTGTTGTACCGGTTCCGATACAAGCTGTTACCTGGTTAACTATCGTAAAGTTATATAAAGTTGTTGAATCCATTGTATGCTGTGTAGAAGCACTTCTTGCAATAATTCTGTAATAAATCACATCATTCGGTTGGACTTGTGATGTATCGGAATTGAATGCTGCTGACCAGTTACCGCCACCGATGTTAGCAAGATTGAATCTTGTATAAGCACCTGAATTTTTGTACCATCTTACCCAAACACTATCGATACCAAATGGTTCTGTTGCAGTACATAATACTGTTGCAGGCCAATTTACTTTTGGAGTATTTCCGATAGGTGTATGTGTAATAACCGGTTTGGAAGTATCTGTTGAACTTGCGGTAAACATATAAAGAGTTGTTGGAGCGCCACCCGGGGCAACACCGACTCTTCCAAGTCCGTCAATAGCTTTCAGATAATATCTGTATGTTGCTGCTGTACCGTTTCCGGGAATATTTCCTGTCCAGTTGTTTCCGCTGGAATTTGTCATTGTAACACTATCTGTTACTGTTACATTATTTCTTGACCAGAAAATCTTACCTGTGGAAATTGGTGAACCTGCAGCTGTAATAACGCAGTTAACAACATACGGTCCTGTTAGATTTTGTGTGTTTGGTAGCGGAGTATGTGTAATAGATGGTCCGGGTGCACCGGGAATTGCAAAGCCATCAACTTC
>PNBM01000170.1:2259-20964 GCA_003135995.1 Ignavibacteriota bacterium
GTTGGAGCAGTAATCATATGACCATAGATGTTACCACTATTACTGCAGGCAATATCAATTAATAAACCGGTACCGACAACTCCTGACAACGGGGTAAATACACCGGTTGATAGGTTTAATGTACCGAGCTTGTTCGATGTTCCATAATCCGAAGCATACATTGTACTGGTTGTATAGTCCCAGGCCATACCTGTTATTGAGGTAGCTCCGGTAATTGTAGCGATCTGTGTTAAAATACCTGTACTTGTATCAATTTTTACAAGTGCATTGGTACTGTAACGGGCTCCCCACCAGTTACCACTTGCATCGAAGCTTCCTGCTTCAACAAAGTTTGCGGAAGATGGGTCGGTATAAAGTGATACCATATTAAACGGATTACTCAAAAACATCTTGAATGGTCCGAGTGCGACTGAGCCACCATATGCATTATAACCAAATGCTCTGCTATAAAAAGTCAGAGGTCCGGCCGCAGGCGGTAATATAGTCGGTGGAAGCGGATTCATAACCCGCGGGGCTATCCCTTGTGAAAGAGTATTAACTTTATTCTGAGCAAATGTATTCACTCCGGATAATAATACTACTAACAAGAAGAGAGAGAGTACTTTTTTCAACATTTTTTCTCCTTTTAATGTAGTTAAGTTATTTTATATTAGTTATTACAAGAAATGATAAAAATGATTTTTATTGACGTGACAACTAAAATCCATTTTATAATTTCATATATACAATTGTACGATAATATTATTTAAAATTCAATATAAAACCGTTATTATTTGTTAAATATTTATCTGCCAAAAAGTAAAGGAATTTCTAATCTTTCATTGTTGTTTTAATATAAAATTCATATCTTTAATAATAATTAAAGTAAAATGAAAAACATTTTTTTGTGTATCGTGTTTTGTGTTTTTTTATCGGGAGTCGCTTTCGGGCAATACAAGCCTTATGATAAGCCCGTAAATCAGAACACAAATAATTTAATTCTCGGAATTTTCAATCCGAAGAATTTTTCAATGAATCAAAGTTTACAGGTTTCTATGATATCTTCAAGATACGGGAATGTTTCTTTGACCGCGTTAACCAATTCTATGAATTATAAATTTTCCGAAAAATTATCTCTGAGCGCAGATGTTAGCTTGCAATATTCTCCTTACGCCAGTTCTGTTTTTGGTAAAAATGCCTCGAATGCTTTACAGAATAGCCTGACCGGCGTTTATTTATCAAGAATTGCTCTCGATTATAAAATTTCAGATAATTCATTTATAAAATTTGAATTCAGAAATTTAAACGACGGCTCATATTATGATGGGTTTGGAAACGGGTATTATAATCCGTTTATGCGTGAAGGTTTATTCAGATAATTTTAATTTTTTTTATGGATAATATCACCGAATTCTGCATTACATTATTAGTAAACGTAAAACTGTAGAATATTGGAAATTAATTTTTATATTATATTTTTTTAACAACCGGAAGTAAATCGAAAAAATTTCTTTCGGTTTTTTATTTTTATAAATAAGCTAAGATATGAAGCAGGAGATGAAAAAATCAATTTTAAATTATTCTTTAAATATCACAATAGTCTTATTTGCTTTAATTTGTATTTATTTGATTTTCTCCCTTTTATACAATTCGCTTGGAAATAAAAACGATGCCTTAAAAGAGGTGAAAGACTCGACAAAATCTACTTTAACAAATCAACCTAATTTATCCATCCAGATAGAAATCCAGAATGGTACGGGAGAAAACAGGATTGGGGCAATTTTCCGCGATTACCTGAAGAAAAAAGGCTATGACGTTGTGGACCTTGGAAATTATAAATCGAGTGATGTAGCCACTACAATGATTCTCGACAGGACAGGCGATTTAAAAAAAGCGAACAGAATTGCTGATGTGCTTGGTGTAAGCCAGAAAAATATTACTCCTCAGATTAACAAAGAACGTTATCTCGATGCAACAATAATCATCGGGAAAGATTATAATGAATTAAAACCTTATACTGAAAACAGTAATCCCAAAAAATAATTTTAATATTAACGAAAAATATCTATGAAATCAAAAGATTTAGCGTTTTACATTTCCGACCTGATTTTGCAAAAGAAAGGAACCGATATATTATTACTCGACATCAGGAAACAAACTTCAATGACTGATTTTTTTGTAATTTGTAATGCTTCCTCGGACGTACAGGTCAGGGCTATTGCCGACCATATTCTTGCGGAAACAAAAAAATCAGGGCAGAAACCATGGCATAATGAAGGATATAAAAATTTATCGTGGGTACTGCTCGATTTTGTGGATGTTGTTGTTCACATATTTCTGCCCGAAACAAGAAAATTCTACAACCTCGAAGGACTATGGGGCGATGCAGATATTACAAAAATTAAAGATAAATAAGAAGATTTAATTTCGAAGATGATGAAACCCAAAATATTAATTACATGCGGCGACCCCAACGGAATCGGACCAGAAATAATTTTGAAAATTTTTTCAAATTCGAACATCAGGAAAGATTTTGATTTAAAAGTAATCGGTATTTATAAAGTATTCGAACATTACAGTAAAAAATTAAAAATAAAGAACCTTCAAAAATCCGATGTTTTAGAAATACCCGGATTCTATAAATTAAAAATTAATGAAGGGAAAATAAGAAGTATCGCTGGAAGATTATCGGGTGAAGCTGTAAGAATTGGTTCTCAACTTATTATCAATAAAGAATTCGATGCTCTCGTTACAATGCCGATAAATAAACTTGCACTTAATAGGGGTGGTTTTCATTACAGCGGACATACAGATATGCTCGCCGAATTGACGAACTCGAAGAATCCCGTAATGATAATGTATTCGGAAGAAATAAAAGTCGTTCCACTGACCATACATATTCCTTTAAACCTTGTTAGTGATACGATTGATATAGATTTATTATATAAACAAATTTTGATTGTGAAGAATACTTTCAGGAATTTATTTAAAATTAAAGAACCGAAAATAGCTTTACTATCACTTAATCCACATAATGGAGACGGCGNNTATCAAATCAAGACAAAATCATATTGATATTAAAGGCACCTTCGCTGCCGATGCTTATTTTGGAAATAAAACGTACAAAGATTTTGATGTGACTCTTTCGATGTATCACGACCAGGGGCTTATACCGTTTAAAATGATTGCAGGTGATAAAGGAGTAAATTTCACAGGCGGATTGAATATTATCCGTACTTCGCCTACGCACGGAACAGCATTCGATATTGCAGGACAAGGAATAGCAAAAATCGGGAGCAGCATAGAAGCAATAAAATTAGCAGGTAAATTAGTAAAAATGCAAAAGTAAATTTAAAATATATGATTGAAATTAACAATCTGAGTTTTTCTTACGGACAAAAGGAAATTTTTAATGATGCGAATACCCATATCAACAAAGAAGATTTTGTTTTTATCGTTGGTGAAAGCGGAATAGGGAAAACCACACTATTAAAGTTAATATATTTTGAACTTTTACCAAAAAAGGGAAGTTTAACTTTCGACGAATTTGATTCAAACTCAATAGATAAAACCGAAATTCCGAAATTAAGAAGAAAGATGGGAATTGTGTTTCAGGATTTTAAATTGCTTTTCGATAGAAACGTTTATGAAAACATTGCCACGCCGCTATATATAATCGGAGAAAAAAAAGAAAATATCAAAAAGAAAGTCTATGAAGTTGCCTCACAAATCGGATTGGTGGACAGGCTTAACGAAATGCCTTATGACCTTTCGGGCGGAGAACAGCAGAGAGTTGCAATTGCAAGAGCGGTAATAAATGAACCCGTGCTTTTGTTAGCAGACGAACCAACGGGAAATTTAGACCCGTTCATATCTTATGAAATTATTAAAAGACNNTCATCCCCGAATGATCTTATCGGGGATCCCCATCCATTAAATCCGCTGTGGCAGGAAACCCGACCGCACAAATGGATATCGGCGTAGCCGCGATATCTTGGTCGAAAGGGATGTTAATGAATAGAAAGCAGCGTGCTGCAAAATCTGTTCTATTGAATTCAAATCCATTTTTATATCATAATTACGTTTTGATTTTTTATATCGGATTCGTATGATAATTAAAAATGTGTTTGTTAATAAAAAAGAAGATGTCACCCTTATGGGGTTTAATATGCTGGAAATCCATTTCTACCAAGATTTCACCCTATGGGGTTAAGAGCTCATCTTTTTCGGACAAACGTAAAATGCCGTTTGCACAGAACGCAGTCTAAAGTTCCGATAAATCGGAATCTTCGAACTGCGACTATAAAATATTTTTGGACGGAAGAAAAATTTATACCTCACACAAAAAAAATCCCGGTATGTTCTACCGGGATTATAAAAAACAAATATGTGATAATTATTTATCTTCCCATTAAAAAGTCTAAGATTTTTTTCCAGTCTTTTTGGAATTCGTAAGTGAACCTGTCTTTTGGATTTATATCGAAACCTTTTTCAAGCATCATCAAACCTTCTTCAAATTCAGATAATACAAAATGTATCTTTGACATTTCATAATATGGTTCTGCCCAGTTCGGATTATATATCGAGGCTTTTTCAAATGCTGTCAATGCTTCATCATATTTTTTTAATTCAAGTAAAACACTTCCGTAATCATACCAGGCGTCGGAATTGCTTCCGTCTAAATCCAGAAGCATTTCATAACTGTTCATTGCTTCATGATATTTTTTCAATGCCACTTCCGTATCGGCTTTTGAATACCAGATGTCGGAATAATCTTTACATAGCAATACTGCTGAATTGTAATCACTCAGTGCATCTTCAAATTTATCAAGATTAAAAAAGCAGTTGCCCCTTCCGCAGAATGAGTCGCAAAAATGCGGGTCGAGGTCAATCGAGCGGGAATAATATTCAATTGCATTTTCGTATTCGCCCAATTCTTCATAAGCATTCGCAATATTGTGATAAGCATAAGAATCATTCGGTTTCAAACTTATAGATTTCTTGTAACAATCAATTGCCCTGTGTACTCTGCCAAGTGATGCATACGCATTACCGCAATTGTACCAGGCAGGTGCAAATTTTTCTCTTATGGCAAGACTCATTTCATAACTCTCGATAGCTTTCAGGAATTTTCCTTTCCTGTTGAGCACGATTCCTTTATTATACCACGCGTTATAATTTAAAGGTGCAAGTTCAAGATGTTTATTGTATGCTTCCAGCGAATCGTCGAGTAAATCCAGAAAATCGTTGCAGTATCCGAGTTCGTAATAAGCGTCTTTGAAATTCGGGTCAAAATTTACAACTCTCATAAAACATTCTATTGCATCAGAGAACTGTTCCAGCCTTTCATAGGTCAAACCCATATTGAACAATGCTTCAATATTTTCCGGCTCAAGCTCGAGTGCCTTGTTATAAGAATTTAATGCCTGCTGGTAATTGCCTGAATTGTCGAATGCTATTCCCTGGTTTAAGTAAATTTCTGAATCGTTCGGGTCTAACAACAACGCTTTATCAAAATAAAACAGCGCCTCTTCGTATTCCCCGATATTATCGAGAATGAGAGCCTTTTTATAATATGCTTCAGTTGAGTAAGGATAGTATTTTAACAGGATATCTATGTATTCCAGTGCTTTTTCAAACTGGTTATCTTCAAAATATAAATTAATAATCTCCTCGAGTGATTCAGAATCTACAATAGTATTCAGTTCATCGAAGGATTTTGTTATCCTGCTGATTTCGTCTTCAATATTTTGATTTGGAGTACTTTCCCCGAAGTTTTCTTCTGCTTCATTCTGGAAATCCAAATCGTCAAAGTTATTCAATTACACTCCTTAAAATTTAATTACAAATTAAATTAGAAAAATAGAAAGTATAAGTCAAGTAATAATACAAAAGAGAAAAATTTTAGTACTATTTTATTTTTTCAAAATTAGATTGCATTTAAAAATATCAAAATATAAATTAATGAATTAAAATTGTAAGTGTGAAAAAATGTTTCGCCCTAATATTGTTTTGCATATTACTTTATTCCTGCCGCACAATCAGCATTAATGATAAAATAAACTTCAAAGAAGAGGTTGATTGGTATCTTGCGGGCGGAAATCCTGAAAAAACGAACATGTCAAAATCGGATAAAGATTTAAATCCTCCTTTCAAGCTCGTATGGACTTATAATACTGAAGCCGCGTATTCAAAGTTTTCGATTTCAGTCGTCGACAGAATAATATTTACATCCAACCTTAAAGGCGACGTATTCGCACTGGATATTTATTCCGGCGGAAGACTCGGAAGTTTCGGGACTAACGGAAAAACGAGTTACTCAACGCCTGTTATTTATGATAATAATATTATCGTTACCTGTTCCAATAGTGAAACAAATACAATTACGAGTTATGATTTTGTAACCGGGAAAGTAAACTGGGAAAAAAATATCGGTGATGTGTATTCATCTCCGATATTAATTAATAATTTTATTTTTATTACAACATCGAAGGGATGCATTTATAAGCTCGATGCCAAATCAGGCTTTACAAAATGGATATTTAAAATCAACAATCTTAAGAATTTTCCGGAACCGTTTTTTGCAGGGNNTGCAGGGCCCGCTTCTGACGGAAATTTAATTGTAGCAGGAAATACGGACGGATATGTTTATGCCGTGAATTCGGAAAGCGGAAATAAGGAATGGGGCTTCAAGACCAATTCCAATATTTACTGCGACGCTGCATTTTATAATAGTAAAATATTTTTCGGTTCGGATGACGGATTTTTTTACTGCATCGATACATCAGGTTCATTGATATGGAAAAAGGAATTGAAAACCAAGATTCAGTCTTCTCCCACGTTTTATAATGATATGGTTATTATCCCGGGAATTGACGGCTACATTTATTCGATGGATATTAATAACGGCAATGATAAATGGATTTATGAAACTAAGGGAACAATCTGGGCTTCCCCGCTTATAAATAAAAATAAAATTTTTATCGGTTCGTTCGATAATTATTTTTATTGCCTTGATGCCGAAAGCGGTAAACTGCTCTGGAAATATTTATTAGAAGGAAGAATAAGGTCATCAGCGGTAATCTGGAAAGATTTCATAGTCGTCGGGTGCGATGATAAACAAATATATTGTTTCAAATAATTATGAAAATAATTTTAACATATATTATATTTTTAATTTTTATTCTGCAAACCGAATGTTATGCACAGCAGGATACACTTATAATGAAAGACACTATTGAAACCGATTACTATTATTTCTTCAATTCCAATCCTTTTAATGCGAATGTATTATATAAAGATTCTTTGATAGGTATTACCCCGTTAAGATTTTATTCGTCGGAGAAATTAGGCGGTAATATAGTTTTTAAAAAAACCGATTTTAAAGATTTAACATTCGATTTAAAAAATTATAATTTCGAAAAAGGCATTGAGGTGAATTTAGATAAAATTTATAATTTCAATTTAGTCGAAAAGGATAGATTATCACAATTCAAAACTAAACGTAATTACGGATTAATTATNNAATTATTGGTACAGGTTTAGTCACATTATTAGGTGGATTTTCTGCGGTACAATTTAAAAATATTGCAAATAATTCTTATGATAATTATCAGATTACATTAAACAATAGTGAACTTGATAAATCCAACAAGTATGATATATATTCGGGAATTGGATTGGCAGTGATGCAAATTGCATTCATTGGTTTTATATATTTTTTATTTTTCAAATAATTTTCCTTATAATTCAGGAACAGATTCAAATTTTGAATCTGTTTTTACGTTGTGATAGATAATCGCCGCAAAAATAATCAACCCGCCTATAACTGCATAAACAGAAGGAGTTTCACCAATACCTATAAATACCCAAATGGGATTGAAGATAGCTTCGAGAGTTGCAATAATTAGTGATTCCGTAGCGCTTACAAATTTTATTGCTTCATTAAAAATTATGTAACTTAAACCGATTTGAAAGACACCCATGTAAATTAATATCATCGATTCCGTAAAGTTGAAAGAAAGCTTCGAAAAAACAATAGGGAAACAAACCACCGCAACAATCACATTTCCAAGTATAATTGAATTTATGGTATTAACGGATTTGTGTAAATCTTTTTTCCATTTCAGGAATAACGAAAAGAACGCAAAACAAAGCCCTGATACAATCGCAATAATATTGCCGTATATATTTCCGATTTCCAGTTTGCCGAAGAAAAAAAGTGTCATTCCGAAAATACAAATTAAAATTGTCAGCAGGTTACTTTTGTTGAATTTTGTTTTCAGAAAAACGGGCTCGAGAAATAGCAAGTAAATAGGAGCGGTAAACTGGAGGAAGATTGCATTTGCGGCAGTTGTAAGTTTCGTAGCAATCACAAAAAACATTAATATGCCTGCAAAAGAAAATGAGCATAGGATGGATATCAAATCCATTTTATATTCAATTTTCCTTTTTCTGAATATAGTAACTAAAAAAATTGTAACTGCGGCAATTGAAGAACGGAAAAATAAAATCTGGAAAGCACTGAGTGTAAGAACTTTAATAAATAACCCGCTCGAGCTCCAGAGAAAAGCAGTTAAAGAAATCAGAATCAAACCTTTCCTGTGCTGCGGAATTTTTGAGAAGATTTTTTTTATCATATACTAATTTATAAGAAGAATATGAATTCATTTTAAAAAGTTCTTCATTCCGGATTTTATTTTGTTAAGATATTTTTTAGCCGACTTTAACTTTTAATTTGTTCCCAACTTCTTTTAGCATTACTTCAGTCATTTTGGCTAAATCATAAATATATTTGCAATCCCAATCTTTTTTTGCAACCGAATCATCAATGCTTTGAGGCCATGATTCGGCTATCTTCTGGCGAAAGTCGGGTTTGTAAGTGATTTCAAATTCGGGAATATGTTTTTTTATTTCCCGGGCTATTTCTTTCGGATTAAAACTTATTCCGCCGAGGTTATAACTCGAACGAATGGAAATTTTTGAAGCATCTGCATTCATTAGCTCTATTGTCGATTCAATCGCATCATCCATAAACATCATCGGTAGTTTTGCATCTTCTTTTAAAAAACATTCATATCGTTTTTGTTTTATCGCATCATAATAAATTTCAACTGCGTAATCGGTTGTTCCGCCGCCGGCTTCAGTTTTATAACTTATCAGTCCGGGATAGCGTATGCTTCTGACATCGAGTCCGTATTTGTTAAAATAATATTCGCACCATCTTTCGCCGGCAAGTTTACTAATACCATAAACTGTAGAAGGCTCTGTATAAGTAAGCTGAGGCGTATTTACTTTTGGAGTAGTCGGACCAAACACAGCAATTGAACTTGGCCAGAAAACTTTGCTGATATGAATTTCTTTAGCTAATTCAAGAATATTGAAAAGACCATCCATATTAATTCCCCATGCTTTCAAAGGATGCTTTTCAGCTGTTCCCGAAAGTACTGCGGCGAGATGATAAATCTGAGTGATTTTATTTTTTGATAAATATTCTCTTATTGCATTCACGTCCAGAACATCGAGTATCTGAAAAGGACCGCTATCCATTACATCCTGTGTAGCCTGCTTAATATCCGTGGCAAACACATTTTCATTTCCGAACGTATTTCTTAATGCCATAGTTAGTTCAGAACCAATTTGACCTGATGCTCCGATTACAATAATTTTTTCCATATTATTTCCTTTTAATTAAACTATATTTTTAATAATTGATTAAATTTCTTCTACAAATATTTCGGGTTTGACCGCTGATTTCGGTATTAACGCAGGCCAGTATGCAACCACCTCCGATGGTTTTGGTCTCCCTCCTGCAAAACCTGTTACACCCGGAGGTCCTGTTAATATCAACGGTGCGATTTCCTTGCCAAATCTTTCAACAGAATATTTATCTTTTGAACGCACACCTATTCTGAGAACAACTTCATTTATTTCTTCTATTTCTCTCGCAAGACTTTCGTGGCAGGCGTTATATCCCTGAAACTCAGTTCTTATTTCATCAAATTTCAGATTCAGATTTTCCATTCTTTTTCTTAATATTTTATCTGCCGCTTTAGCTTTTTCAAGAGCATCAGGCCAGGAGTAAGTTAAATTACCGAATGAGGTATATCCGTCCATAAATGAAATTGAAACTTTATAAAACGGAGTATATGGTAAGCCTTTCACTCCAAAAACTTTTACTCTGTTCTTTCCGATTTCCTGAACATGAATAGACGTGAAGTCAGCAATACAATCAGGTGTAATATAATCTTTCGGATTACCGATTTCATATACCAGTTGTTCACTGACCGTATCTATACTTACAAGTCCGCCCGTGTTTTCATGTTTTGTAATAATTATATCACCGTTCGGATAAGCTTCAGCAATCGGAAATCCAATGTTTGCGAGGTCAGGGACATTTTTCCAGTCACCGAGAAAATTTCCGCCCGAAGCCTGCCCACCGCATTCGAGTATGTGTCCTGCAATAGTACCGACAGCCATTAAATCAAAATTATTCATATCCCATCCGAATTCATAAATCATCGGTGCTAATGTTAAACCTGTATCGGTTACCCTTCCTGTAATTACAATATCGGCGCCCTGTTTCAGACATTCAACAACGGGGGCTGCACCAAAATAAACATTCGCACTTAATATTTTATCTTTAATAATACGTGCACTTTCACCCGTTTCCATATTTTTCAGTTCTATTCCGCCTGAAATAAAATCATTAATTTTATTCAGTATATCATCACCGAATACAACACCGATTTTTAATTTTTTTATACCAAGCTTTTTAGCGACTTCGAAAATTGCATCTTTGCAGGAAAACGGATTAACACCGCCTCCGTTCGTAATTACTTTGAATCTTTTTTCCTGCATTATGGGAAGTAGTCTTTCCATCAATGGAGGTATATCCCTTGCATAGCCAAGAAGCGGGTCTTTCAATTTTTGTTTTTGCAAAATTGACATCGTTACTTCAGCAAGATAATCCATTACGATGTAATCCACATCGCCGCCTGTTGCCTGCTTTACAGGTGCTTCTATGAGGTCGCCCCAAAATCCCTGACCCGACGCAATTTTAATTTTTTCTTTCATGTATATTAAATATTATCTTGCAGTATTTATTAAAACCGATATATTATTTCAATTTTGAATAAAACAAATCATAATATTCCTTTACCATTCGTTCTGTATTAAAATATCCTGCAAGATTTATTATTGAAGTTTTAATTTTATTGACCCATTTTACAGGAATACCTTTTGAATCCCTATCATAGAACATCGGAAGAATATCATTTTCAAGTACGTTGTACATCGATTCGGATTCATAATTATCGACATCGAAATCATACATATTTTCATAATTTTCAGGACTGTCGATTTTCCAGCCGGTTTCGGGAGAATAGCCTTCAAGCCACCAGCCATCGAGAATACTGAAATTCAAGCAGCCATTTGTCACAGCTTTCATTCCGCTCGTTCCTGAAGCTTCCAGAGGGCGCCTCGGGTTGTTCAGCCAAACATCGCAACCGCTGACGAGCTGTTTTGCAACTTCCATATCGTAATTATCTATAAATACGATTTTATTTTTAAAGAGGTCAGAATCGGCATAGCCAACAATTTCCGCAATGAAATTTTTTCCGCCTTCATCTTTTGGATGCGATTTCCCTGAAAATAAAAACTGTACTTTTAATTTATCGTTTGCCAGTATTTTTTTGAGTCTTTCGATATTCCGGAAAATCAGGGTTCCCCGCTTGTACGTTGCGAATCTTCTTGCAAAACCAATAGTTAACGCATTATCATCCAACATTTCCTGAACTTCCTGCAATTTGTCTTCCGAATCGTGAATCAATTTTAATTTATCTGAAATTCTTTCTCTAATTTGGGAAATAAGTGCTGAACGGTTTTTTTGCCTCATCTTCCAAATCATTTCATCAGGTAAAGCTTTGAGCTCTTCGAAAAAACCTGGCTTTTCTAACCAGTTTTTTCCAAAATGTTTTTTGTAAAAATTTTCCGATACAGATGAGAGATAAGTTTTTATGTGAATACCATTTGTAATAGAGATTATCTGGCTTCGCGATTCCGGTAATGACCACATCCTGCGAGCAATCTTAGCGTGGAGCTTACTGACTCCGTTAACAAAATTGGAATTATTAATTGCAAGATAAGCCATGTTGAAATGCTCATTTCCTTTATTCTTCGTTACAAGGTCCCCTTCCGCAAAAAGTTCGTCAAAACTGATTTTCAATTCATTCACAGCGTAATTATAAAAATATTTTTCCATTAACCATCTCGGAAAAATATCGATGCCTGCGGGTACGGGGGTATGCGTGGTAAAAACGTTTGAATAATAACATTTTTCCTGTGCTTCTTTGAATGAAATGTTTTCTTTCTTCATCATTTCTTTTATTCTCTCGAAAACAAGAAATGCCGAATGTCCTTCGTTCATATGACATCCTTTTATTTTTATTCCCATTGCTGCAATTGCTCTTAATCCTCCGATTCCAAGAAGAATTTCCTGCAATATTCTTTTATCAGTTTCACCACCGTATAAAATATCCGTTATTCGTTTATCTTCAACAGCATTTTCATCTACAAATGTATCGAGTAAATAAAGTTTAATCCTTCCGATATTCAGACACCATATTTGTGCATATACATTTTTCCCGAATATCTCTATTGATATTTTTATAGGTCTGTAATCTTCATCCAGAACAAGATTCATCGGAAGCGATTCAAAATAATTCTGTTCATATAATTCGGATTGTCTTCCATCATGATTTATATATTGGCGGAAATATCCGTAAAGATATGCAAGTCCTACACCGACGAGCGGAATACCTATATCGGAAGCAGATTTCAAATGGTCTCCCGAAAGTGTTCCGAGTCCGCCCGAATAAAATTTTAAGCATTTTGTTATTCCATACTCAGCGGAAAGATAAATATATTTAGAGGTATTTTCATCTTCAGAACTTTTTTCTAAAATTGTTGCTTTGTTTAAATATTCCCTGTAATCACGATAAAGCCTGTGAATTTTATCCTTTAAATTCTTTTTTTCAATGATATCGAATAAATAGTTATGGTCGATTGTTTCGAGGAATTTGACGGGATTTTTTGAACTCCATTTCCAGTAATCACGCTTTATCTCTTCTAAAATTGAACTAAAATCATTGTTCCATGACCAATACAAATTATATGATAATTCCCTTATGNNAACTGATTGTAGATTTCGTGCATTTAAAACTAATTTTATTGAAAAATTTTTTAAATATAAGATAATAAAATATGACTTATTATTGAATTATACCACACAAATTTTTTTACTATTTTGAATTCAAAACAGAATAATATGAATAAATTCAAATATTTGTTTTTATTTATTTTTATATTACCTGCATATGCAGGTGCCGGCAATATTTACGAGGTTAAATACGATTACCAGGCGGATGTAAAAGTTTATAAGGTTGAATATGATTACCAGGCGGATTTAATTGTATATGAATGTGAATATGATTACAAGGCAAAGGATTCGGATTGCCTCTGGTATTTCGTACAATATGATTACCAGGCTGACGTAAAAGTATTTTTTACGAAATATGATTACGAGGCAGACCTGAAAGTATTTTTTGCAAAATACGATTATATGGCAAAATGGATTAACCCGGGTAAATTCGTTGGCATGTTCAAGGGTAAAAGCTGATAAATTATGTTTTTTCGTTTTTGAAAAAAGTTACTGAAAATCTTAAACAGTTATGGTAAATTTCTTTCCGATAAAAATAAATAAGACAGAAGAAGGTAAAAGTCTTTCAATAAAATGGAATGACGAAAAGGTTACAGAAGTTACGCTTCAGAAGCTGCGGGATGAATGCCCGTGCGTTAATTGCAAAGGTGAATCGGTTATGTTTGAATCTTACATCCCATTAAAATCCCCTTTCAAACCGGCAGGATTTTATGAAATTGAAAAAATTGAACCTGTCGGAAATTATGCAATTCAGATATACTGGAAAGACGGTCACAACCTTGGAATTTATTCCTGGGACATACTCAGGGAATTGTAAATAGAGTTATTGCTAATTATTTCCGTCCGGAATTGTAAAAACAAATTTACTTCCTTTCTCAATTTCGCTTTCTACGGATATTTTTCCATTATGTCTTTTTATGAACTCCTGACATAAAATAAGTCCCAGACCGCTTCCCTCTTCAGATTCTGTCCCCCTCGTAGTCAGATGTTCTTCAAACCGGAAAAGCTTATCGAGATTTTCATTTTTTATTCCTACTCCGGAATCAGAAACTGAAATTTCGTGGTACCCGTCAATTTTATTGCTTTTTATTTCGACTTCGCCGTCTGTTTTGGAAAATTTAATTGAGTTCGAAATCAAATTTTGTAATATAGATGTAAGCATATTTTCATCGGCAAAAACAGTTTCATTTTCATTTACACTATTTATGATTTTAATGCTTTTCCTGTTTGCACTGCTTTTTAATAAATTTATTACTTTTTCTAAAACACTGTTGAGATTCAGCTTTGATATTTTGAAATCAATTTTTCCTGTCTGCAAACGAGACCACATAAGAAGATTTTCAATCAGGTTATAAATACTTTTGGTAGAAGTGTTAATATCGGTGATGTATTCTTTTTTCTCATCTTCCGAAAGATTATTGAAGTCATTCATAAGTACACTCGAGAAGCCAAGTAATCCGTGAAACGGGCTTTTCAGGTCATGTGCCAGTATTGTAAAATATTTATCTTTACCCGAATTTAATTCCTGCAATGTTTTTTCGGATTCCCCGAGCTGGTCATTTTTTATTTTTAATTTATAATTGAGCTCTTCCAGAAGTTTATTTAGTTTTCGTTTTCTTCTGAGACTTATATATATTATTACGATAATAGCAAGAATTAATACTATAGCCACAGACACGGATGTCCTTTGCAAAAAAAGAAGCTTGTTTTCGTTTTGCAATTTCTGAATTTCCTTATCTTTCAGTGTGGATTCATATTTTGCCTGTGATTCGGCTATTTTTCTGGTCATATCGTTCGTAAAAAGGGAATCATGAAGATCCGTGTACAAGTTTTCATATTTGTAAGCATTTGCATAATCTTTCAAACTGTCATAAACAAGAGCTAATATTCTGTAACCATATTCGATATTTGGTTTTGCATTAATATCTCTTCCCATTGCAATACCTTTTTGAATATCGGAGATAGCTTTGTCATATTCTCTCATCTTCGCATAAAGGCTTCCAATGTTTATGTTAGACGTCGAGGCACCGTTGATATTGTTTGTAGCTAATTCGAGTGAGTAACATTTTTTGTAAAATTTAAGTGCATCTTCATATTTTCCCTGATCCTCATAAATGATTGCTATGTTACTATATGTATCCGATATTGATTTTTTATTTACTACTTTTTCTTCAAAGCCCAGCGATTCAAAATAATATTTTAATGCTTTCTCTTTATCATCCCTCATTGAAAAAATATTTCCGATATTACTTAACAATAAGGCCTTACTGTCAATATTATTAGTCATATTTAAAGCACTCTGGTAAATTTCCAATGATTTATCATAGTCATCAAGGTCGAAATAAATATCTCCTATCTGAATATCCACTCCGACGATATTTTCTTTCAGATTTAATTTTTCATAAACCTGCGTTGCAAGGTAAAAATTTGTTAATGCATCAGAGAGATTTCCTGAAGCGTAGTATAACATACCGAGATTTTTTAATGAGATGGCTTTATCGGAATCAAGATTATTTTCCTGTGAAATTTCAAGTGCTTCTTTTCCATATTCAATTCCCTTAATAGTATTTACGTCCAGATATAATTCGGAGAGTTGGTTTAACACAGTAATCTTATCCCTGTCTTTCAGATTTCCCAAATGTTTTTCCAGAGAATCGATATTCTGAGAATGCACAATAAACGGGAATAGAATAAACTGGGCAAGGAAAAAGAGGTTAAGAATAATTGATTTCATAAAAAGCATATAATTTATTTTGCTTTCATAAATCCCTGAACTGCATTACCGAGTAAATATCCAACCAATGAACCGTACGCAGTCATTATGAGCCAATTCGAGGTAAGAGGACAATTTCCACTTGAACAACCAATGAATTTCCAATAAAGAAATCCGCCTAAAGCACCCACGAAAATTCCGGGGATTATGAATTTATATTTTTTAATAGTAAATATTTTAATTCAAAGTTATATAGAATTTGGACAAAAGAATATATATAAATTGGTGATAATAAGAGCGTAATTTTTAATTTTAAATGTTGAATGTTGAATAAAGAAGCAGTAGAAATAATTTTAAGTTTCGGAATTTTTCAGAATCGGGCGAAGATATTTTCCTGTGAAAGAGTTTTTCGCATTAGCAATTTCTTCAGGTGTTCCTTCGGCAACGATATATCCGCCTTCATCTCCGGAATCGGGTCCCAAATCAATTATATAATCCGCACATTTTATTACTTCGAGATTATGCTCAATAACTACGACCGAATTTCCTTTCTTGATTAATGCATCGAAACATTTAAGTAATTTTGAAATATCATAATAATGCAGACCCGTTGTCGGCTCATCGAATAAGAAGAGAGTGTTCGTGCTGTCGCCCTGAAATGCAAGATGGTAGGCGAGTTTGACGCGCTGCGATTCGCCGCCGGATAATGTTGTACCCGATTGTCCGAGTTTTATGTATCCAAGCCCTACATCATCGAGCACTTTTAATTTTTTTATAATTTTTTTATAAGGGCTGAAAAAAGTAATAGCTTCATTAACGGTCATTTCGAGAACTTCATAAATATTTTTGTGATTGCCTTCGCCGCCTTTTATTTTCACTTCAAGAGTATCAAGTTTATATCTTTTGCCCCGGCAAACTTCGCACTCAAGATAAACATCCGCCATGAACTGCATTTCGATTTTTATGACTCCTGTGCCTTCGCAGGTTTCACATCTGCCGCCGGGAACGTTGAAAGAAAAATAACCGCTCGATAAATGTTTCCTCTTCGCTGCGTTCGTTGCTGCAAATGCATTTCTTATTTCATCGAATGCTTTAATATATGTAACAGGGTTGCTTCTCGTCGATTTACCAATCGGGCTCTGGTCGACGATTTCAATCGAATCAATATTTTCAGTTCCTTCGATTGAATCGAACTCTCCGATTTTCTCAGGATAAAATCCATCAATTTTTTTCTTGATTCCCGCGTATAAAATAGATTCAGTCAGTGTCGATTTTCCGGAACCGCTGACCCCTGTTATGCAGGTAAAAGTATTTAACGGAATATTAATCGTAATATCTTTAAGATTATTTTCTCTTGCACCTTTTACTCTGATAAATTTGTCTATAAGGTTAATATTTTTTCTTGTCAGCGGAACATCGATTTTTTCTTTTCCGCTAAGATATCTTCCTGTGAGTGATTCCTTGCTTTTTAAAATATCTTTGTAATTTCCCTGGAAAATAATTTGCCCGCCGTTTTCTCCCGCATAAGGTCCCATGTCTATAATTTCATCCGCTTCTTTCATCATATCCCTGTCGTGCTCAACAACAAGAACCGTATTTCCTATATCCCGCAGGGATTTCATGATGTTGATGAGTTTCTCATTATCTCGCGGATGTAATCCTATCGATGGTTCATCGAGAACGTAAATCGAGCCGACGAGAGATGAGCCAAGTGACGTTGACAGATTTATTCTTTGAGCCTCTCCGCCGGAAAGTGTATTCGAAATCCTGTCGAGTGTCAGATAAGAAAGCCCTACATCATTCAAATATTTCAATCTCGAAATAATTTCTTCAAGCAGTCTTTCTGAAATTTTCTTTTTGTATTCATCGAGTTTCAGGCTAACGAAAAAATCATAGGCTTCGTTGATTTTCATCCTCACCACATCGTGCATATTTGCATCATTAATTTTCACATAGAGTGCTTCTTTTCTCAGCCTTGAACCGCCGCAACTGCTGCAGGTTGTGTAAGCGCGGTAACGATTTAAAAGAATCCTGTAATGAAGTTTATACTGCGCCTCCCTTTCAATGTATTTAAAAAATTTATTAATGCCGAGATATCTTTTGCCACCGTTGAAAACATAATCGAGTTCTTTGGCAGATAAATTTTTAAATGGAGCGAAAATATCTATATTATATTGAGGCGCTTCGTGAATTAAATCGGAATAATGCTTGGAATGTTTCGGAGTTGAAAAAATTGCTATCGCATTATCGACAAGTGATTTCCTTTTATCGGGAATTACAATGTCCATATCGATGTCCATTGTTTTTCCGAATCCCTGACATCTTTCGCAGGCACCGTAAGGATTATTAAATGAGAAAAATCTCGGCTCGGGTTCTTCAAATCTGATTCCGTCAAGCTCAAGAAAATTATTATACATTCTGTCCGAATATTTTTCATCATTAAAAATCCGGATTACAATAAATCCATTACCTTCCTTGAAAGCCATTTCGAGCGAATCGTTCAAACGCGAGACCTGTTCTGCATCTGCGCTGTCGAATAGAAGCCTGTCAATAAGGACTGTAAGAGTAAGTTCAGCTTTTTTATGATTTTTAATAATATATTCAACAAGTTCTTTTTCGTCAGATTCGTTAACATCAAATAATTCATCTCCAAGTAAGTACCTGTAAAATCCTTTTGACTTAAGTTCGGAAATTTTACTCTTCAATTTTTCATTCGTGTCCAATATAAAACTGCACATAACATAAATTTTTGAGGGAGGCAGTTTTGAAAGCTCGAAAATTACGGACTGAGAAG
>PNBM01000132.1 GCA_003135995.1 Ignavibacteriota bacterium
TCACCTATCTTATTTACCGGGTTTACAAGCCGTAACCGCCGCAATTCAATCTGTCTCAGGTTAAATATCGATATCGAACGGTCATTTACTCACTTCGGTCGGTGAGTAATAAATCGTTCTAATATTTTTGAATATTGCAACAGTACTATTGACTATTTTTAAAGGTACATTTGAATTATTCCGTAGTTAGGTAAAATGAAGTATTGTAACTTAAGGAATAGTTATATGGCCATAAGAACTTTGTGTTTAAATACACTTTCACTTATTTCAAAATGGGCGAAAAAGCCACTCTTCTGGGCAATTACCATTGCGCTCGTTTTTGCCGGCGTAATGATATTTATTACTGTCCATCTGATGCACGACTCATATCAGACGTATGGATTTGATTTAGGGGTTTTTACGCAGGATTTGAAATATACTCTACAAGGGAAATTATTATATAGTCCCGCCGGCGAGGCTCNNCATTTTTCACCGGTTCTTTTGATTTTAGTGCCCGTTTACTGGTTATTTCCCCATGCGCAGACATTATTGGTTGTGCAGGGACTCATTCTCGCATTCTCAGGGTATCTGATATATGTTCTGGCCGAAGAATATAAGTTCAGCCCGCGCGCCAGCTTGATTCTGGAAGGTTTATTTTTCCTGAACCCGCTGGTTTGGGGAGTGGCGCTTTTCGATTTTCACGAAGTAGTTTTTGCAATTCCGGCACTACTAATTATGCTGCTTGGAATAAAAAGAAAGCAATGGGTTTTATTCGGGCTGGGCCTCTTTATTGCTTTGATTTCTAAAGAAGATGTCATTTTGGCGCTCGGTATATTTGGGGCAATTCTGCTGATTTTCGACTATTGGCNNTAGAAAAGTCGAAAAAACGTCGGTAATTATCTTTTGCTCAGCAATATTAGCCTACGGTTTAGCTATAGTTGTTTCACATTTTTCTTCTGCCGGAGAATCGCCGCGGATGCTTTCATATTTTACCAACCGTTACGCATATGTGGGCCTGCCGCTGTCGGAAGGTGTTCCCCAGGCGTTAAAAACAATATTCAGTATGAATTCCCTGTTCTTATTAGGAGCATATTTAGCGCCGCTGGCATTTTTACCGCTATTATCTCCGAAATTAGTAATCCCTGCTTTAGCCATAATGCTTTCGGGGATACTGTCTACAAATACTAACCAACATACTATGCTAATGCAATATCCTGCACCAGCTATCCCTTTTCTTTTTGTCGCTTTCATGGAAGTTCTGCCCAAGATCCAAGAGAATCAACAAGTTCAATCATTTATAAAACGAACTCATAACCGTGCAGCAACTTACTCAACAATATTTATAGTCCTGATATCTTTGACAATTATCTCCGAGGGTAGAATTCAATTAGTTGCTTTCCCGGACAGCCACGACGCCGACATTAATCAAGTAATTTCATTAATTCCCGATAATGCCACTGTTACAGCCAGCAACACAATTTTTCCACATCTCTGTGATCGTGCAGATACTTATATGTTTGCCTGGCAGGGGAAAAGTATCGCAGTAGCCGGTGGTATAACAAAAGGTGACTGGGGGCACCCCGATAAAGAAACGGAATATGTAATTATAGACAGTAGTGAACCTATAGCAAATCAAACAAATAAGAAATTACTTGTAAATAAATATAATGTGATCATTGACATCGACGGCGTGTCCTTATATCAATTAAAGTCTTAAAGAAACAGGTTAATTCTGGAGCCAATGTTCAGCTATGCATTACTGTAAAGAAAAAATTATAGCAAATCGAAACATAATTATTGCTGCTTCTGTTTCTTTATTATTCGCTTTTGTTATTTTCTTGCCGAATCTTTTTAACCTGACTGTACCAATCAGTGGAGACGTTAGAGCTCACGTATTCAAAATAAGTTTCCTTTATCAACATCTCAGCCACGGCTCGATACCAATATGGAATCCATATTGGTACAACGGTATCCCATTCGACCCAGCGTATCCGCCATTGTTTTATTACCTGGGTGCATTATTGACCTTCATTACCAGACAGCCCGTAATATCATTTAAATTATTAATGTTATTAACCATGGCTTCTAATGGACTGGCCATCTATTTCCTTGCCAGAAAATGCTTCAAAATGAAATTTAAATATGCGATTGCGTGCCTCATCGCTTTTGAAACATCGGCACCACTTTTATTGAATTTCGGATACGGAGCAATTCCTGATTTGCTTGGATGGACAATCTGTGTGTTCTTCCTGGGTTTTTATCTGAATAATATTATTGACGATCATATATTTAAGCCTGCAGACATACTAATCCCCGGATTTTTGTTCGGTCTTATTTTGTTAACGCATCCATTCCCTGCAATATTTGCAGTGCTCTCAATCTTTATCTTGCACCTGGTTTACCTGATACATGGTTACTATCGACGGATACCAATCAAAACTCACTTGCGGTTTTTTATTTTAGTATTCATTATAGGAGCCGTGATATCCAGTTATTACTGGATACCTTTCCTATTAAATAGAAATTATGTCAGCCCAATTTATAATTCGTTAGCCGGCACATGGCCGGGCGGAATTTTTTACATAGTAATCATATGTGTTTTTTCTTTACTTGTCTCTTGGATTGCCTGGCGTAAATTAGCCAGAAACATCAAATTTGAGATATTGATACTATGGGTCTTGTTGGCTTTGGCGTTAGGATTTGGGATGACTCGTTTTATGCCTTTCGGCCTTGGCTCTTTGCTTCATGGTTTCCGCTATGCCACAGTGATGCTCCCCTTCTTTTGTATTTTACTTATGGTTTATTCCCTGGAATTCATAGCTGACGAAGTGAAAATACATAAATTTTACATTTTCGCTTTAATATTGTGCTTATTATTCGTTACATCCGTAATGCCACTCTTCGGCAAATACGGAACAACCATTAAAACTAACTTGTTTTCTTATGTTCGGAATTACGAACAACCGGCTTATTCACAATTGGTTGAAGCTGCTAAAGGGAGCAGATTAATCGTTCCAATCGGAAGAGGTAAATTATCTGAAGGGGACTCTCCTGTGGCTTTTAGTTGGAATTATGGCGTTGAAACAGTAAACGGACCATATAGTCAGGGTGACCCCAAATTTTTTAATTTATCCGTTTATATGGAATGGGAAGAAAACTGGTTTGATTATACTTTTACAAGAGAAAATCTGATGCAGGAAAGCGCCGCCAAGTATCTATTTATTCGTATTGCTCAAAAACCATATAATAACATGCAGAATTTAAACCTAACGGTTAATAATAACTATGGTCAACTTTGGGCTCTTAATGAACCTGTGCTGAATGCGGCTAACGTGACTCCGATATTGCTAGATGTCAATAACTCTACACAGGTGATGGAATATTTCAATATACTTATGCCGCAGGGATACCAAATGATTTTTGTTAATACAAGTCAAGTCAATCAAGAAATAAAACAGAAATTTGCATACGTAATGGTTGACGATGAAACTAAAGCCGCAAAATATACAGGGAAAACCGTGTTTATTTTACAAAATTCTGAACAAAATAGTATTACTACAGATATCCGTAACTCAAATATTATCCGAATTGATGTACCTTATGTAAAATATTCCGACGACTTTTTTTATCAAGGTGATAAAGGTGACTCTGATGCGTGGGACAAATTTAATTCACATAATAGCCATGGACTTACTCAAGATGCAATGAATTCATTAAATCAAATCGGGATTAATATGAGCCCCTATTTGCAAAAGCTAAATTACGCGCCTGTCGATTATAAAGCAGACGAACAGAATATTACCACNNATAGCAGCAACGGTGAGTTAGTTACTACGGTTCAGGGATTAATGCTGGTCTATTCAAAGGACAACACAATTCAACTATCTTGTAAAATGCCCCTGGTAAATATTATTGCAGGGATATTGACTTTGGTCAGTCTAATAACAGCATTAATACTACTGGTATTCTGGTCTGTAAAACGAAAAACGTTGTTATCCAAATAGCATTGGGTGAGTTATCTCATTCTTAAAGCTCAATCAAACCTGATTTTTCTCCGTTCCCTTTTATTTCGCTTTATCCAGCCTCTGGTAACTCAGATTTGA
>PNBM01000069.1 GCA_003135995.1 Ignavibacteriota bacterium
CAGGAGGGATTGGGAATGAGGGTATTTATTAATATATTTATAAAAATATTTATAATGCAGAATTACTGGCCATTATCATTTTTCCAATCGGGAAAATAATAAGTTGCGAAATTAAAAATCAATGTTCTGAGTTTAGTAATATATTCGGGAGGGTCTTTCAGGTTTCCGAAATAAATTGTTTTTGTTTCGCCGTCATACGAAACAGTTATACTTTCCTCAGTCGCATCGGATAGCATTTCTCCTACAGGTTGGGTTTTTTCTAAAAAATCTATTTCTTTAATATAGCTATAGATATCATCGAGCATAGGGTCGCCTTTTATTTTTCTCGGAGCATATTTTTTTTCTTCATTAGGTTTGACATAATTCATTTTTAACCAATATTCGGTAATCTCAATATTTTGTTCAAAATCAATTAAGTGACCCTTCGAATGATATTTAACAGATAAATCCTGAGGAATATCCCAGAATCTAAACGTAAAACACCCTGAGAATAATAATGTGAAGGTTATTAAAATGTATAAATATTTCATTTTTTTTTATAATTATTCGTATTAATAATTTCAAAAACTTTTAATGAAATAAAGTAATTTAGATTAAAACAAATATTCCAATATATGATTTGAACAATATAAACGTAATCTGTTCAAATTAATAGATAGTTCTCACAATACCGGAATAAATTTTTTAAATTACAGTTCACCTCTGAACAATACTAACTGATAAATTTAGTATTCTAAATCTCTTACCATTCCCCGCAAATAATATATCTTATTTGAAAATAAGTAAAATATGGAAAATAAAAACTTCAAAAAACAGTATATTTTAATTACAAAAATACAATATTTTCTTAACATAAAATGCGGTAAATAAATAAACTTGATATTATTTAATTCTTAACTTATGTTTTAATAAATTTGTAAACTATGAAAAGCATTTACAAAATATCATTTCTCTTATTCTTCATTATGATAAACAGCATATCAACAAAAGAATTATCAGCGCAGGATGAACATTCAGATAAAATCAGGTATAATGTGGATACTGTCGGATTTGCAAGTAAATCGAGCCAGATGGATGAGGTTATGAAGCTAATCTATAATATGCAGGGTGAAGCTTTAAAGAAATCTTTATCGGATGCAGGGATAGATAATTCCACTGTCTGGAAAGCAGCGATTTGTCCGCATGATGATTATACATACGTCGGATATTTATACCCGGCGCTTTTATCAGGTATAAAAACAAAGACTGTAATTTTATTCGGAGTTTGTCATGTTGCAAAAAGATTTGGGGTCGAGAATCAAATCATTTTTGACAGTTATACTAAATGGCACGAGCCTTATGGTGATGTGACAATATCAAAACTGAGAAATGAAATTATAGATAAACTTCCGGAGCAAACATATATAGTGAGTGATTCGGTGCAGGCTGCAGAGCATTCCGTAGAAGCCATAGTTCCATTTCTTCAATACTATAACAGGGATGTTGAAATCGTCAGCATTCTTGTTCCATACATGCCATTCGAGAGAATGGATGAAATTTCAGGTTTTTTATCGAATGCAATCAAGGAAGTTACGGAAAAAAATAATATGCAATGGGGAAAAGATTATAGCATTATTATTTCAACAGATGCTGTTCATTACGGCGATAAAGACTGGGGGAATAATAATTTTGCTTTTTATGGTGCCGATGAAAACGGGTATAAATTAGCAGTAGGGCATGAGATGGAAATTATTAATGATTGTCTTGTTCAGGATATTACCGTAGACAAAATAAAAAAATTTATTGATTATACAGTTTCAAAAGATAACTACAAAGATTACAAATGGACGTGGTGCGGAAGATATTCCGTTCCTTTCGGACTTTTAACCGTTTATAACTTACAAAATCTATACGGGGTAGAACTTTCCGGTACACTAATAAAATATGCGACAAGCATAGACCATCCGCACATCCCCGTTAAAGAAATCGGAATGGGAGAAACAGCGCCGGCGAATATCAACCATTGGGTAGGGTACGTTGCTCTGGGGTTTAGGTAGATAAATGCTGAATTATGAATTCTGAATGCTGAATTAAGAGCGGGAAAAACGTTTTTTAATTTTCAATTTTATAAATTTTAAAATTATGATTACATATTTTAATGGAAATTATTTAGAAGAGGATTTATGTAAGATTTCACCGTTCGACCGTGGGTTTTTGTTTTCGGACGGAGTGTATGAAGTAATCAGATATACCGGTAAACGGTTTATCGAATTTGATTCTCACCTGGAGAGATTAAAATCAGGACTGGAATTTATGAAAATAAATTATAGAGAAACGGAAAAATTAATTGATATTTGTAATGAATTGATTAAGAATAATAATTTAACAGAATCCGGGGCTATCCTGTACATGCAAATCACAAGGGGAATATCAAATCCGAGAAATCATTTATTTCCTGCTGAGGCAAATCCGACAATCATAGCTAATGTCACAAAATTTTTTCCTCAGGATGAAAAATTAAAAAGAGGAGTTAAAATTATTTTACAGGAAGATATTCGCTGGTCGGGTTGTAATATAAAAACAACAGCATTGATACCGAATATTCTAGCGAGGCAGAAAGCTTTCGAGCAAAATGCAGAAGAAGCGGTTTTTATCAGGGATGATGTTGTAACGGAAGGAACTCACACAAGCTTTTGCGGAGTTAAGAATGAATACCTTATAATTCCACCTTTATCAAATCACATTTTGCCGGGAATAACAAGAAAGGTAGTTTTGAATTTATGTGATGAATTAGATATTCCTTATGTAGAAAGAAACATTAATGAAGAAGAATTAAGAACATTCGATGAGTTTATGCTGCTCAGTACAAAGATGGACGTGACACCTGTTGTTCAGATTGAGGGAATAAAAATAAACGATGGAATGCCGGGAGAGATAACTTTGCAAATACAAAAAGCTTATCTGGATATTATTAATTCTTGAGGGCTCTAACAAAATGCTGAATTCCGGATAAAAGGATTCAGAGTGCATTCCCAATCCCGAAACAAGTTTAGGAAGGAATGGGAATGAGAGTAAAAAAATAGTTTTGATTAAGGGCTAAAGCCCGCCTTTGGTCAATATTATTTCACGAGCTAAAGCTCGTGGCAACNNAATATTTATAAAACTTTTTCACATTTTTTTTATGTCGGGGAGTCTCCTGTGCGTTCTTTGCATCCCGATGTTCTTTATCGGGATTCTTTAGGGACTCCCGACACAATATTTTCCAAATAATAAGTTTCTTTGTTCATTAATAACGATTCGTCGTTATTCTTGGCTTGGGAACGGGTGATGCAAAAAGGTTTGCTTAATTGCCACGACTTTTAAGTCGTGGTAATGATTAA
>PNBM01000073.1 GCA_003135995.1 Ignavibacteriota bacterium
CTTTGGTCAATATTATTCCACGAGCTAAAGCTCGTGGCAACTGAGCAAAATATTTATAAAACTTTTTCACAATCTATTTAGAGCTTGTCATAATCTTTTTCAGCATCTCCAGATTAATCGAATTCGGGTTGAAATCTCCCATCCATCTTATGCATCTGTTAGCATCCAGGGGCATTCCGATAACAGGCAGACCTTTCTTTTGGCACGCGCGCATTCCTCTTATTAGTTCCGGTATACAGGCAATTCCAAGAACACCAAGAGATTTTTTTTCTTTATAATTATTCCTTGCAATTGTACGCAAATTAGATGTCATCCAGATATATGGTTCAATTCCTTGTTCACTTAATATTTTACTTGCTTCATTTATAAAACAATTTTTCGAACAATGTTTGCATTGATAATCTAATCCGTTTTGCGATGCCTTGCAATCTTTAGATAAATCACGGAGGCAATGAGGTAGCAAAGCTATCTTAGCATCACAAGCAAAAAATTTCTTCCGGTTAATTCTATTTATAAGTTCAAACTCAAGCATATACAAATGATACTGCCATTCATCGAGCCGCATAACGGATTCCCAGAATTTAAATACAGGTTGTTCTTTCTTATGTTCCTTTACACCCGGAGTATATGATGTGAATTGAGATTCGGATTTTTTTAAAATATCATTGCAGGAAATAAATTCGTTGTATTGTTTTTTACTTTTACCGGCAAGTTGCAGAATTTCAAGAAGGTTGTTTTCGTCCTTTTGCCTGAATAATAATTTTTCAAGTGTATCATCAATGAACTTATAGAACTCATCTGTTGAATCGAATTCACCGAAGAGCGAATAAGTTTTACCAATTATTTTAGGCGGATTCTCAATCATAAATCAAACATAGCTTTTATAAAATATTTTTTCAATTCGATTCATAATTAAATTAATATACAATTTTTATTAAGTTTTTCTTGTTATTTAATTGTTATTAATAAATAAGTTTTAAAGAATTAATTATAAGGAGATAGAATTGAAAGAAACATTAAATTGGTTATTTGATAGCCCGGAAAATACTCCGAAATCAGTGATATTGATAAGGTTAATGGCAGGAAGTGTGTTTTTCTGGGAAGGTGTTATAAAATTTGTATTTCCAAATCAGGGAGTCGGCAGATTTACGAAAATAGGAATACCGTTACCCGAGATTATGTCTAATTTTGTTGCAGTGCTTGAGATAGTCGGAGGACTGATGCTGATTTTAGGACTATTCACCCGACTGATATCAATTCCATTTATAATTCAAATGACGGTGGCGATATTAAGTACAAAGATTGCAGTATTTCTCGGAACTTCGCCGCTGGCATTGCCGCCGGCGCCACCGCAGACCGGCTTTTTTGCAATGCTGCACGAGAGCAGAACGGATTTTGCACAAATTATTTGCTCAATATTTTTGTTAATCGTCGGGCCGGGTGCGTGGTCTCTGGATGCTGTGAGGAAAAAAAGTAAAAATAAAAATTAAAGCTTCTAAAAATAACAAAGTAAATTTTATGGTTTTATAAATTGAAAATTAATAATAATCTGTCAAAACCGGTATAAATTATTTTATAATCGGGATTTTTTCATTATATACTGTTAAAGCATTTTCAGGAACTATAAAACTTTTATTAAAGTTAGGAATCTTTTAAACTTTATAAACGGGAGGAAACCATGCGTTTCAAAATATTTTTAATTGTTTCTATTCTTCTCATTATTACATTAAATCTTCAGGCTCAAAACGAATCAAAAATGAATGCAAAAACGAGAGCAATGATTGAGAAGGCATATGATATATTTAACAGTTATGATTTTGATAGAATAAGTGAATTTATAGATGTTAATTACATTGAACACAGTCCTGACCCCGGACAAAAGCCCGGTTTGGAAGGCTTAAAACAAGCTATGATAGATTTAAAAAATGGATTTCCGGATTATAAATTTATTATCAATGATATGGTTATCAACAGGGATAAGGCAGCCGTTCTATTTACATTTACGGGAACAAACACCGGTGATATGATGGGAATGAAGGCAACCAACAAGCAGGTAACCGTACAGGGAATCGATTATTTACTTTTAAAAGATAACAAATGCACAGAGCATTGGGATTACATGGATATGCATACTTTTATGCAGCAACTCGGAATGTCTAAAGACTAAGTAAAAATTACAAGTGTATACAAGTTCAAGCTTAAGCCTGCGTTAAAACTTTTATTCGCAAGCTTAAGTTTGAACTGTATCCTTTTATTTAATATACACCATTTTTCTTGTGCGAAAATAATCTTTTGTTTTAATTGAATAAAAATAAATTCCCGATGCGAGTGATGAAGGTGTGTAATTAATAAAATTAGAGCCTGCTTCAATTTTCCCTTCTACCAATACTGCAAGCACTTTTCCCGTAATATCATAGATCTTTAATGATACATATTGAGATGTTGGCACACTAAATTTTATTTGGGTTGAAGGATTGAACGGATTCGGGAAATTTTGTTCGAGTGAATATGTTCCTGCAAATGTATTTTTATTTTGTATATTTGTATTCAGATAATTGTAAATTCTCGCATTAGTCTCTACTTCCGCGAGTCCTGCTACATTTTGGTTTTGAATTGTTCCCGTGAAATTTTTAATAATGACTTTTAATTTGTTAATTGTCTGTAAAGGACTTATTGGAATTGATTTTCCGTCGGTTGTCAATGCGCCTGTTGAAGGGATATGAGAAACAATAACTGTATCATTATATAAAAACATTTCGCAATCATTCACCTGAATATTCGTGCCATCCGGAATATTTGGGAAAATATTATATAGTTTTATATTCCTGACATCGATTGGTATTTGCCAGTTAAGTTCAACAAATTCGTTGTTGTTTCCGTTTGCAACCCAGTCAGCGGTTAAATCCGTTGTTCTTGCTCTTCGGTCGACAACATTTTTCCCTTTATAAAAAACATTTCTTGTTGTTTTAAAACTGCTTTCGGTTACAATTGCCGATGTGGATAAATTTGTAAATTGAGCTTCCGTATTATCGAGAGGAACGGGTAAAGTAGAATGACCGGCATGACATCCCACACATTTTGTTCCCGNNAGAGCCGTTAATATCAAAATTGAATCCTGTAACATGCGCTGCATTATTTTTGCTATTAACAAGTATATGCCTGTTCGAATCTGTTGCCTGTTCAAACAAAGATACATTTGCAGGTATATCACCCTGAGTTATTTTTCCGTCATAGTTTATGTTTATTTCTCTGAATAGAATCGGGTTATCGAGACCATTTTCATCCTGCCTTTGAAAATTTAAAAAGAATCTGAATAAAGCNNAATTGGCGGAGCATCATTAATCACATCATCAACAGGTGCATTCGTATATATGTTCAGACAATCGAAGCGAAATAAACCTCCCTGATAAAATGTACCCGGATCAATTGTCGGTGGAACTGCGTTTGTATCGTATTGATTGAGATAACTTATAAGAGGAGGTTTTGTTTTTGCCTGCAATATTTCCGCATTAAGTTCAAGTGTTCCGGGCAAATCAAATACAGGCGTGAGTCCGCTTCCATTTGAGTTGCAAACATATATTCCATAATCCTGAGCTTCGACTGTGTTGGCAACTGAAAGTAGAATTCTTCCATCGGGTAAAGGAACAGGGTCTGTCGCATAAGGTGGTGTATAAGTGTATGTAGAAGGAGGGTTAGAAATATATAACGTTGTATTTGTATCAACGCCAAAGATAAAATTATAATTATTTAATCCTGAGTTATAATATCTGACACCGCTGCTGCCGCCTGTATAAGCCAAAGACAGGTTCGGAATGAAAACGCTGTAAAGATTTCCTGTGTTTGTAATTCGTGGTCTGTAATCAGAAAGTGTTATTCTTTTTCTCGGGTCACCTGCGAATAATTTTATTGCATCCCCATCGGGTTTTATAATATCTGTTTGCCAGATGTTTGCTTTATCTGAAGAAATTGCAAGCGAGTCATTTCTTGTATAACCTGTTGCAGTCAGGTTGCTTGGCATGTCTATGTTCAGCCACCATCTCGAATAAACAATTTTTCCTGTAACCGGGTCAATGGTCGGTTTTTCCGCGCCATTCCTTTCGGAAGTGATTCTGAAAATATTTTCTCCTGTTGAATCACAGATATAAAGGTTTGTTGTAAGATAAGAACCGAATTGAGAAATTGTTGGAAATCTTGTAGATGAAAAAATAATTTTTCCATCAGGAAGATATACAGGGTCTATGTCATCATATTTGACAAACCTGTAAGCAGCATTTCCGAATTGCGATAAATTTATTAATCTGTTTGTTTGTGTAATTTTTCTGAAACCTGTTCCGTCTTTTTTTATTTCATAAATTCGCCATGAACTGTCCCTGTTTTCAATCCCTGAAAATAAAACTCTGTTTCCATCCCAGTTTACGCAGGGCTGCTGAACATCAATAAGTTTTATTCCGTTAAAATTTTTAGTACTGTCTATTAATACATTTAAATTTCCCGACTCATCCAGAGTTAAAAGTTTTCCTCCTGTAATTTTAAATCTTGAAAATGGTCCCATTCCGGGAAGCAATCCTTCGTTTTGAAAATAAATATTGCCTCCTGATAAATGATTACGTGAAACAAAAACAATAGGATAATTAAAAGAATAATTTTCAATTTTATTTTTCGAATTTCCATTTAATGCGGAAACACAAAAAAAAGTAATTAAATAAATATATAAGCAATATTTTAAAATGAGTTTCAAATTGATAAAAAGTAAAAGAAACTTAATTATTTAGCATTATGTTTAAAATTGTACTTTTATTAACAATAGTATTATAAAATTAATTTCATATTAAGAAAAATAACAAATGAATACTAAAAAACTTCTTCTTTTGTCTATATTTTACTGTTTTTTATTAAATAACATTTATTCACAGGGTTTCAATAGTATTGGCAGTTCCGACGGTATATATTTAATGGCTGTCGGTAACTCGGGAAAAATTTTCTTATCCACAAATAGCGGAACATCATTCGGAGCTTATATTGTTAACGGCAGCATAAATTACAATTCTGTTTTCGCGGCGGATAGTTTATTCTGGATAACGGCATCGGACGGAAATTTATATAAAACTCCAAGAAATAATGTATCATTAACACAAATACCGGGTATTTCTTCTTCTTCACTTAATTCAATATGTTTTACAAATTCCGGGATTGGATTCATTTGCGGTGATAGCGGAAAAGTATTCAAAACTTCCACAAGAGGTGCAAATTGGGTTTTGTCAAATTCAGGAATTAATTTTACCAAATTAAATTCTATTAGTTTCGCCGATTCTGTAACCGGAGCAATTGCAGGAAATAACGGGCAAATATATTTAACAACGAACGGCGGTAGTTCATGGATTGCACAGGTAACGGGGACCACAAAAAATATTTTGAAGATTAAATATTTTCAAAACAGCATCATAGCTGTAGGTGAATTTGGTACTATAATAACAAAAGCCGGTATTGGTCCCTGGATAAATATTAGTTCAAGAACAAACTCAGATATAAGAAGTGTGTCAGGAACTTCATTTTTTAATTCACATATATGCGGAGGCGGAGGATTCATAAGAAATAATACAAATGGTTTTCAGAACTTTTTCAATTTTGAAAAAAATCCGATGTTCGGAGATTTAAAAGATATACTCTATATTGATTCGCTTACAGGTTTTGCAGTAAGCAGTTTAAACCAGGCAATAATAAAAACTACAAACGCCGGTGCAGGCTGGTTTCTTACATCAGGCACGACAGCAACGTTTACGTGGAATTTAAAACTTTCGGCAGGCGGAGGAATTGGAAATGATCTGTGTCAGCATCCGAACGACAGGAATTCTGTTTTTGTAATGTATGGAAGTACGGTATATGTCAGCAGGAACAGAGGAGAGAACTGGAGTGCAATATCAACAACAAGCCTTGGTAATTATGCTCATTCATTTTATGTTAGTCCTCTGGATACCAACATATGGTTGGCAGCTGTGCAAAGTTCACCTAATAAAGTAATCAGAACAACGGATTACGGTCAAACATGGAAAACAATATTATCAATAAATTTTAGTAATTACGGAATGCCACTCGAGATGGACCAGAATAATCCTGCGGTGTTTTATTTCGCGCCTGACGGCGGCGGCTTTTATAAATCAACCGATACGGGAGCATCTTTCAGAGAAATAAGTAATAATTATCCTTTCAGAAGTCCGTGTGATATAATAGTTATGTGGGACAGTTCAAATGTGATTTATTTAGCTGACGGTGTAACGGGTTCAGGTCTGGGACAGATTTTCAAATCTAATAATGGCGGTATTAACTGGTCGTTGGTAGAAACGAACACAAGTTCAAGTGAAATTCCATGTCTTGCAAATACGGTTTTCGATAAGAGCGTTGCATTTGCCACAAATTGGCCAAGCGGAGATATTTTTAAAACTTCGAATTTTGGTGATAACTGGAGTTTTCTAAGAACAAATTCAGCTTCAGGATGGGCATCAGATATATGTCGTGAAGACCCTACAGTCGTATTAACGGGGAGTTATAGCGGTTTCACATTTCTTTCCACTGATGGAGGAGCAAACTTCACACAAGCTTCGATTGGCGGCGGTGCCGGTGCCGGTGAACTGGCAATTGAAAGAGGATACATTCTTGATATGAGAACGAGCGGGATATCAAAACTTTCTGTAAATTATAATGTAATCACTTCTTTACAAGAAAATATTATTACGGGAATACCGGATAAATTTAATTTGTACCAGAATTACCCGAATCCGTTTAATCCTTCTACTACCATAAAATTTGATTTACCTAAAAGCGGAAATGTAACTTTAAAATTATATGATTTGCTTGGCAGGGAAGTTTCTTCTTTAGTAAATGGATATAGAAATGCTGGACAATATGAAATTAGTTTTAACGGTAATAATTTTTCTTCGGGAATTTATTTTTACAGACTGCAATATGATGGTTTAATGCAAACTAAAAAGTTTATGCTGGTTAAATGATTCGAATATATAAATATATAATTGTTTTTGTCATTTTAATATTTTCATTCTTTTTATATGAAACATTAAAAGCATTTGAAGATGGTATTGTCGGGTNNCGGGTTAACGAAACGAGGCGGCAATACAGAGGGATGCACATGCCATAATTTAACACCATTCCCTGAAGTGAGTGTGATTATTTCAGCTCCTTCTGTTGTTCATCCGAATGATACAGTAGATTGCCAGCTAAGGATTTCCGGAGGACCGTTAATAGCAGGCGGTTGTGATATTTCAGCCGGTACGGGTAATGTAATTACTTCTCCCGCGGATACATCACTTCAAAGACTTTTAGCGGCTATAAATGATTATGAGTTAACTCATAAATATCCTAAATTTCCATCGGGAGACACGGTATTTTTTTCATTCAAAT
>PNBM01000182.1 GCA_003135995.1 Ignavibacteriota bacterium
ATTTTCTGGCTTTTATTTTTTTTGTTGAATATTATTCCGTTATTTATTTCAAGATTTTCCTGCGGGACTTTTAAATTTTCTGCTCCCATTTCCAGAAGCACCTCTCTTGCTTTTGCACCGGCTTTCCTGAGCTCGGCACCAAAAACGTGAGTGGACATTGAACCGAATGTACCCATATCCCACGGACATAAATCAGTATCTCCCATAACCATATCGACACTATCAAGTGCAACATCAAGTTCATCAGCAAGCATTTGCGCAAGCGATGTTACAACGCCCTGTCCCATTTCAATTTTACCTGTGTAACAAGTGACCCGCCCGTCAATTCCTATTTTAAGAAATGCATTGAAGTCAGAAGGTAATTCTTGCTGAACCCTGCGTACTTCCTGCGCAAATAATGGTAAATTTCTGAACGTAAAGTATAATAATATTCCGCCGCCCGTTATTTTTATGAAAGAGCGTCGGCTTACTTTATTTTTATTTATTACATCTTTAATGTTATCGACAAAATCTTTTTCCTTATCCATATTAATTTCCTCCTTTCATTTCTTTTGCTGCGGATTGAACAGCACTTAGAATTCTCTTGTGCGCTCCGCAGCGGCATAAATTATCTTCCATGCCTGCCTTGATATCCTGAATCGATGANNGATGGTTTAGGATTTTTCTTCAGAAATGAATAGGCATTCATTATCATTCCCGGTGTGCAGTACCCACACTGTAAAGCATCATTTTCTATGAAAGCTTTTTGTAACGGATGCAGTTCTTCACCTTTTAAAAGACCTTCGATTGTGATTACATCTTTATCCTGTACATCCTGAATTGTCAATTGACAGGACCTTTCCGCGTTATTATTCACGATAACTGTGCACGAGCCGCAATAACTTTCACCGCAACCGTACTTTGTTCCGGTTAATCCAAGGTCAACACGTAATACCCAGATTAATTTCCGCTCACTTTCTACATCGAGAGAAACGGGTTTTCCGTTAAGTTTANNATAATCTTTTTCATATACGAAACTCCTTTTCGAGGTTTGAAAATTTTTAGCTGAAACTCAGAAATATACAGTTGCCTAAAAATGCGAAAAATATTTTAAAGATTAAATGTTTTTATTGGAATTAGTTACTTTCTTTTCGGAAAGTCAGGTTGAAGCAATACTTCTGATTTTATATTTCATTTTTTCTTTTAAGTAACTAATTTTATTAAATTAAATATTATTATAAATGAGACCGGTAGGACAAAAAATAATATATAATATTGGTACTTCTATTGCTTCTATCACTCTTTTAATCTGCATGGTTGTCAGTTTTGTAATATCACCAATATTAGGAATCATATATTTACTATTTATTGTTTTTTTCTGTTTAATATTCGGTTTACCGTATTTACGAAATAAAAAAAGTAAAAAACTTCNNAAGTATTGGTATTTCCTTTAAATCGGAGATTAAACTCGTTATATCCCGTTTAGATACTTCTTATTATCAGGTTGGAGTTAATTGTATTGTAAGATATGCTCCGGATGATAAAAAGACCGTTGCAATTGAAAGTATCGGAGTATTATAACTAACCGGGAGAAATAATAATTTTAAAATCATATTATTGAATATTTGTGATGAAATATAGGAAAACGTCATCACTTTTATCACTTCTATAAAATTAAATATAAAAACTTAGAAAGCTTAAAAATTATTAACGTACATTTTTATTAAATTCTTCCAGCGCCTTATTATAAAGTTCTTTATATCTTATAGAATATTTCTCATCAATATTTTTTCTGTTAACTTCATTATCTCCCGATTTTCTTAATTCATCATTTTTAGCTTCGATGATATATTTTTTCAGTCCTTTATTGATATCATATTGAAGCGCATACATTTCCATTTCTTCCGAAATCGTGGACAGGTCCCAGACACGAACTGTTTTATCATCACTTGCACTTGAGAGGTATCTTCCATCGGGAGAAAATGAAATGTAGTTTATGTTATCGCTGTGTCCTTCAAGTATTTTAATTTCCTTCCCCGTATTGATATTCCATATTCTTATCGTGTTATCCTTACTTCCGCTTGCAATAAAATTTCCGTTCGGATGCATAGCCAGGCAAAGAATTTCATTTGTATGTCCTGTTAATGCTCTTAAGTCTTTATCTTTTTCTGCATCCAGTATTTTTATCACATCATTAAAATATTGTTTATCGGTGTAAATGAAATACTTTCCTTCGTTTGATAATAGTATATTTTTTTGATTAGGTAAATTATCTATCAAAATTGTCCTTACTATCATTTCTTTCTTTTCAATATCGTAAATATATAGTTTGTTCTTTTTGTAGTTATGCTCGATATTTTTATCCTTATTATCCCTGTTAGGTTTTAATTTATTTTCTGCTTCGTAATCTTTTAGAATACTGTAAGTTGCTAAAAATTTGCCGTCGTCAGAAATAGTTACAGGATAATTAAAATTCCAGTTTCCGGTCATTCCTATATAAACATTATTATTAAACTTATTCGATGAAAATGTATAATAGTTCAGGAAAAATTTGTAACATTTTCCTTCCATATCTTTTTCAATATTATAATCTACTATATATTTACAGCTGTCTAAAAATAATTCGGGAGCAACCGAAATCAGTTCATCACCATAACCCGGTACAAAAAAATTTGGAGACTTGCTCTGAATATCAGGCATTTCAATCTTCTTACCCGTGAATACATCATAAACACTGATAAATGATTCATCCGCGGCTGAAATTCCGTTTAAAGGTTCGGTTCCGACGATTACCTCTTTTGCATCCGGACCGAAATATAATTTGAAGATTTTATTATTTATGTTTATACTGTTTACCAAATCACCGGATTCCGTATCCCAGATTCTTATGATACCGTCATAACCTCCGCTTGCAATGTATTTTCCGCCGGGAGAAAATTCTACTGCGTGAACATAATCCGTATTGCCGGAAAATATTTTACTTGTTTGAGAGGAAGCAATTTGAAAAGAAAAAATTAAAATAGCGATTAGATAAATTAAGTTCTTCATAGTATAATAATTTAAATTATATTAATATTTACCCCCTGTAAGGGTAAATAACTATATAAATTAACAAATAATATAATTTAAAATCAATACAATTATTAATTGATTATAAATTAACTTAAGTTGAACGGTTCCCTCTCCCCGTAGGTTGAGCGTTCTTTGCGGGGTACCCTCCGGGTCAATCCCGACTTGTCGGGAAGAGTGTTCGGGATTGGGGAGAGGTCGAAAACTGTATAAATAATAGTAATTTTAAAATAAATAATAAATTTTCTCAATTCACTTTATTAATTTTTCAGAAAATATTATTCTTGATATAACAATAATTTAGTAAAAAAACGGTCAACTTGATTTAATCAACTTTAATTAATAAAATAATTATTTAAAAGCTCTAACAATTTATTGTATATTCTTGACAAGCGAAATATCAACATCTTCGTGTGAATCACCTTCTTCGAGATTTTTTATTTCTATGATTTGATATTCCGGCTCATAGGAGAGATTGCGCTTAACAAGCTCCTCAGGGGCAGGGTACAATTTGTATTTTCCGGGAGGAATATTATCGAATATATATTCTCCGTCGGAGAAAGTTATCTTCTCAATTTTGGATTTTCCGTCAATAGATTCAAGAATAATTTTCATTCCCGGTATTCCATTTTTATTCTGCGAGTCTTTTATTAAAACATTCCCGCTGATAATTCCAGACACATAAACCGGTATCGGAACATATTTAAATTGGTTCGGGTCTACTGTTATCGAATATGATTTAAATCTTGGTCTGCAAAGCGGATTGTCAAAAGAAACCGGTTCAACATCGAGGCGGAAAGTATCATAAGGCTCTAAGTCTACATAATGGTAATCCCTGCTGTTTTCCGATTTTATTACTTTCCCGGCAACCATTTTTGTCCTGAATTCTGTTTCAAGTATTTTTTCGTTTTCATCTAATTTGTTATTATTGTTGAGGTCGAGAAAAGGAACCAGTGTCAACCCGCCTCTCGATACCATATTTTGGTTATCTAAAATAAATTTCTTTTTGAATTCATCAAATCCTACCGAACCAAATATTGATTGTTGAAAATCCCGGTCAGATTTTGAAGCCGAATAACCTGAAGAATATCTTCCGAATGAAAAATCATATCTGAAATTTATACCGCCCGAATAATTTTTTTGATTGAAATCTCTGAATATAAAAGCGGTCAGCCAGCCTGATTTGAAAATACTTTTATCTATATATAATCCTGCATTTGATATTTTTCCTGCCGTATGGTCAATATCTGTTTCCTGTCTTAAAAGAAGGTCGCTTAACAATCGATAAGAAACGCTCACATAAGAATAAAAACTTTCCTGTTGATAATTATCCGTTGTCTTCGTCCAGGTACCGTTTGTGATTATGCTTCCCTGTATTCGTTTGTAATTCGTAAAAAATCCCGAATTAAGAAAAATATATTTGTAACTGTCTGATGTAACATTTCGTGCATTTATACGGAAACTCGTTGAAAAATTTTTAAATGTTAATGGGATATATGTCGTAATGTTTTGTTCGTCAGTATAGTTCAGCGGATTAAAATAATTATTATTCTGATATTTAATATATGATAATGTTGAAAAAATCTGGGAAGGAAGAAGGACGCTTAAACTTGTTACATTTTTAAGTTCGTGAAAATAACTGTTGCTAAAAACAAAATTATCCGATACCCTGAAAGATAAATTTGCATTCGGATAAAACTTCTTCAAGCCCGGTTCATTTAAATATATCAGTTCCGAACCTAACGTGAAAGACTGCGTGACTCCCCAGGATAATGAAGATTCCGAGAATGCATCGTGGTTACCTGTTTTAAGCGCCCCGCCGTTAATATTGTATTCGATAGTTCCCTTAGGAATAAAATTGAAAGGAACCTCTATCACTCTTTCTTCATTCCGTATTTCTCCTGACGGTCCGTAATATTTAAGAGTTATATAATTCGAACCGTATAATAATGGTACGTTAAACTCGAAATAACCGTTATCATTCGATTTTGTATATGAAACAAATTCATTATTTATGTATAGTTCAACTTCCCAGTCAGGTGATATCTTATCGAATATTTTAAATTTTCCTATTGTCCTTCTTGCAATAGGCGGTTCGTTGGTCAACTGGAAACCCTGCGCATTGGATAATAATCCCGAATTTAAATATAAGTCTCCTATTTTACCCTGCTTAAACCATTTCTTATCATCAACAATTCTCCAGTGCCAGTTCAAATTTTCTTTGTCTAAAACTTCATTTGAATTTCCCGTTATAAATGCATAAAAATCACCTCCGAGAATTTCCGAGCCGTGAGTTAAATTGTAATTATAAAAATCTTTGTTTGCTGAAGAATGATTGTAAGTTAACCCCCAGTCCAAAGCTCCAAGTCCCAATACCTTCCTGAATCTCGGTAAGTTAATATCTGATTTACTAATTACATTATTATTTGATTCCTGATTCTCTCTTTTGATTTCCCTCTCTGCTTCGGAAACAGCAGGAAGTTTTTTCTTTGATGTGATAAAAGCACGCATTTGTTTTAAATCGACATCGAATTTCATACCGAATATTTTATCGTACAAATCGGTATTGATAAAAGCATCCGATTCGGTAATGTAAAAATCTTTTCTTGTTACAGGTATCTTTTTATCATCTATTACAACAGAATTTTCTCGTATGCTAATATTGTAAATATTTTTTTCATCAATAAAGAAACCATATATTTTTGTTATATCTTCTGAAAAATTATAATTTATTTTAAGGTGTGAAAATAATTCTCCGATTGGTATGTATAATGTTTTTCCGCTGATATAACCAGTTAATTCAATTGAGCCGATTACATCGGCATTAATCTGAATAGGGGATTCTTCTGCCTGGGGATTTGATTTCGAAAGATTTGTATCTAAAGCAGTCCTGTCATCTGCCCGAGCCTGACATATGGATAAAAAAAAACAATAAANNAATATTTTAGAAAAAATTTTCAATTAATACTAACAATTATTTTTTTTGAAACAGAATTTCCTTTAATAATCTTACCGCCCGTTTCTTCCCTGTCCGTGTTTAATTTAACTTCAACAGTATAATTACCTTTAGGAAGTTTACCCGTCTCCATTTCGATTCTTTTATTTAGTTCGTAGTAAACGGAGATATCCTGTATGAATTTTTTTATAGAGATTCCTTTTTCATCATATATTTCAACTAAAAGATTTCCAATGTAAGCGGCGTTGCCTTCTCTTTTCAGCTTCGCAAATAAAATAAATTTGTTGTCTGAGTATGTTCCTGTTAATTCGTCAAAATTTATTTTTGTATTCACTTTTCCTTTTCGGTAATTCAAGGCAATTACCGTGCGGAATTCCACACCCAGTCCTGCGTTTATTTTTTCCGTGTTACCGGAATCTTCACTGTTTGCAACCCGCGAAATTATTACAGGTCTGCCCCAGTATTCCCCTTCAACTAAATTCTTCGGTTTTACTGCTATCCTTACAGTCTGTTCTTCGAGCGGCTTTAAAATGAATTTTCTCGGGTAGAAATTTACACAATTTACAATCGAAGGGTCTGATTCATTCACAGTATCGGGAAAATAAATTATAGTTTTACCTGTTGAATCGGATTTGGGATAGCCGAATTTAATTTCGATACCTATCTCCTGTGAAGTTGTGCTGGAATTATTTCTGATTAATATATAACCGTTTTTATTTATATCGCTTAAATGAATAGTAACCGGCGCTACTGTTACCTGTGAGAAAGTTAAATTACTTATTGCAAATAAAACGGTAAAAATCGCAATTATTTTATTCATTTGTTTTTAGTTTGATAAAACTGTTAATATCATTATAACAGGGGCTGTATAATTTCCTGCTGTTTGTTTCTTTACCGGATTTATTTTACCTCCGATTTTTATAAAATAATTTCTCACTTTATCGTCAAAAATCAAAGTAGTTCCGGCGTAAGGGTCAAATGGCGTTCCGGGCCGAATATCGTTTGAATTGGAACTTTGCATAGCTGTATATCTAATTGGTAAATTTGAAGCTCCGTTAGTAACATTCCGGGGTAAATTAAATGTAACGGAAACTATCATCCGGGTTCCGTCACCCGTAATTATAAACTTTCCTGCATCCTGACTTGTTTCGGAAATAATTTTTTGAACACCGGGTATTATCTGCTGGAATTTCATGTCGCGCATATAAGATACCTGCAAATTTCCCCGTTGCGAAAAACTTATAGATGATATTAATAAAATCTGAAAAATTATTATTATTATTTTCATATAAGACGGTTCAAAATTATAAATTATTACCCGTGATATTTAACCAATTATAATTTATTAATTGGCTATTCCTTTTCTTAAAAAAAGGGACTAAATTCTAATCCCTTCTTTAATTTCATTTTGATTAATTAATTTTTAATTTCCTGTGTAATAGAAAACTACAGTGATATTTCCCGTATAATTTCCGGCTACCTGTGAAAAATCAGGGACGACCGTTCCACCGAGAAATATATCCATAGTACCGTCATTACCAAAAACGGCTGTAGCAGTATTTGCAGGGTCGAAATCCACCATCGTTTCGCCGGGTAATTTATATCCCGCATCGGTTTCTGTAAACGCTAAAGGTAATGTGTTTGCACCAAATGTTAATGAACCCGGTGATGTAATTGTTATACTTATTTCTTTTCCCGGTTGTCCCATAATGGAAAATTTACCCGAAGAATTTGAAGATTTATCGATCGTTCTTCTTATTCCCGGAAGTATATCAGTCCCAAATAGAAGATCCCTCGTGGAGGTTATAGACATCGGTGAAAGTACAGTGCCTGAAGCAGTAATTGTGGCTGTTATCGGCGTCGGCGCAATGCCATCCTTTTTTTGTGCGTATGTAGTACAGGTTGAAAATATAGCGATGAGAAGAAATACTGATAATAATATTTTATTCATTTTTTAACCCTCCGTTTAATTAAAAAAAAATTGTATTAATATATTTATATCAATAATGCAAAATTCGTGCCACTGATGATAAGCTATATTAAAAGCGATAAATGAAATAAACCATCAATATATGATATTAAAAAAGATAGGCTGAAGACTATGTTTTTATTGGAAATATGTTTAAATAACCCAATATTTAAAAGAAATACCAGTTTTTCCATAAATCACGATTTTTCATCAATTATATTCATAAATTACAAAAACTGACCTACATTTTGAGAAAAAATCTCATATTGAGAAAAATATTATTGATTAATTTATACATTTAATATAATACCGTTTTTCTCGATTTTATTTTTAATCGAATAAATATTTCCGGAGGACGAATGGATTCTAAGTTTCTACTATTTATTTATATTTTTATCTTCTCCGTTTCTTTGGTCTTTGTAGATATAATTTATTCACATGAAAACATGTGCCGGGAAATAATTTTTTCTGATAATCCTTCAGCTGATACACTTGTCAAAGGCAGGACTTATAACATCGGGACAAAGCAAAAGAAACTATATACAGGAACATATTTGGGTTCAGATTTGGTTTATTATATGTTAAAAACCGGAGATGGAAAAGTTTATATAAAAATTGAAGACGTAATTATTATAAATGAAGTTGAATCTTCGGTTATAAATAAAAACAAGATTATTGATTCATCTTATTATGATGTTGAATTAAAAGATGGAAATGAAATTAACGGATTTATCTTATCAAGGGATTCAGTTAATATTACATTTAAAACGAAATCTAATGTAGTTATGGTAATTCCGAGAATCGAAATTGTACAAATCACTAAACCTAAAATTTATTACATTGATGGTGAATTTTTTATTCAGGACCCTAATGATTCTAGGTTGTTTCTTGCACCCACTGCAAGACCTATAAGAAAAAATTATGGATTCTTTTCAAATGTAGAATTGATTTTCCCTGTCGTTGGTTTTGGAATTGAGAATATTGTAAGTGTTGTCGGCGGCATTTCTCTGTTCCCTTTTTCAAGCACACAGCTTANNATTCTAAAGTAACTCCGTTTCATTCAAAATATGTTGACCTGGCAGGGGGATTGATATATTTTAACGGCACTTCAAGCTCAGAAGGATTGACAATAGGATATGCCGGAGGGACTTTTGGAACACCGAGGGCTTCTCTCACAACCGGAGTAGGCGTAGTTTTTAAGAAAAACGTTAATCAAACTCCTATGATAATGCTGGGTGGCGAATTGAGAGCGGATAATAATATAAAATTCATATCCGAAAATTGGATATTTACTTATAAAGATGCCCCTGCTTTTTCATTAATGGGAGTAAGAGTTTTCGGTCCTCAACTTGCAGTGGATTTTGCGTTATTGAAAATATGGGATAAAAATATGAGTACATCCGGCTGGCCGTTTATTCCTTATGCCAGTTTTACTTTCAATCTCGATTTTAATGATAAAATATCAAAATAATATTGTTAAGAATTAAAACAAGTTTTTAAAATAGGAAATAAAATATGAAAAAAAATACACTCGAAGATATCGAAGAAAAAATTCGCACGTATAATGTTCTCAGCGAAGATAAAAAATCCGAACTTTTGGGTTTAATTGCTAAACTTAAAAAAGAGATTTTTAAATTATCTGAATCAAAATCAGAACATGCAGAAAGTATTTTGGGTTTTATGGAACGCTCTACACACGAAGCGACGCGCCGGGAAAAAAATCCCAACCTGCTCAAATTGTCTGTTGACGGATTATCCGAATCAGTAAAAGAGTTTGAAATTTCACATCCAAAGCTGGTTGAAAAAGTAAATAATATTGCGGCTATGCTGGCTAATATGGGGATTTGATTATTTGTAAAATCAGCGTTGAGTTAGTTTTTTTATTTCACTCTCTTTCGGAAGTATAATACCTTTATCGGTTATTAGACCTGTTATCAGTCTCGAAGGAGTAATATCGAATCCATAATTTTTAACATTACTATTTTCAGGCGTCAATAAAACTCTGACAATTTCATTTTTATAAACACCGCTTATATATTTCACTTCATCTTGATTGCGTTCTTCTATCGGGATTTCTTTTATTCCGTCTTTTATATTGAAATCAAATGATGTTATAGGAAGCGCAGCATAAAAAGGAATATTATTATCTTTTGCTGCGAGCGCAGTTTTATATGTACCGATTTTATTGCATACGTCACCCGATAAAGTAGTTCTGTCTGAACCGACTATTACAATATCAACCATACCTTTTTGCATTACATATCCGCCGGCATTATCTGTTATTATGGTATGCGGAATATTATTCTCCAGAAGTTCCCATGCCGTGAGGCTTGCACCCTGGTTACGCGGGCGTGTTTCTTCAACCCAGACGTGAACGTCTATTCCTTTCTCTTTCGCCTTGTAAATTGGCGAAGTAGCAGTACCATAATCAATACAAGCCAGCCAGCCGGCATTACAGTGAGTCAATATATTAATCACATCACCTTTTTTTGCTTTATTAAGTTTCTCCAAAATCTCAAATCCGTACTTTCCGATTTGCTCGCAGTAATAAATTTCAGATTCGGCAAGTTTATTTGCGAATTCAAAGGCTGCTTCAATTTTGGACGGTATTGAATTTTGTTTATTAATACTACTCAGGGAATTGTTTACTGCATTAAAAAGATTCACCGCTGTCGGGCGGGTTGATTTAATTTTATTTGCTTTATTTAAAACTTCTGATTTAAATTCCTCAATATTATTTGTGTTTCTGCTTTCATAACAAGCAAGATAAATTCCGTACGCTGCTGCAACACCAATTAAAGGCGCCCCTCTTAAAAGCATCGATGAAATAGCATTACAAACATCCTCAGACGTTTTTAATTCTGCAATTTCAAATTTATGAGGCAGCAATAACTGGTTTATAGTTTTAACAATTGGTTTGTTTTCTGTTTCGAGCCATATCGTCCGGTAATGTTTTCCCTTAACCAGCATGAGATTATTTTTGTATTAATTTATATTTAACAAATTAATTTATGTTAACAAATTAATTTTTATTTAGCAAATTATTTTTATTCAACAAATTAATTTATATTATCAGATAATTCAAACCAACGATGTTTACCCCTCTCCTTTCAGGAGAGGGGCAGGGGTGAGGTTTTAAATTTTAATGTTAGAATAATATTTTATGGTTAATGAAAATTTAATTGCTCGATTAGATTTGGTAAATCATATTGAGTGTTTTAAATTGTTTATTTACAATATTATTATTAAATGATTTTATTATTTATCCCAATTGCGAAAAAAATCATTTTATTCCCAATTAGTATTTTCTTCATTTCTTGTAAATAACAGTTTTAATATCTTGGCATAATGAGGAAAAAGAAAATTCAAAATTCAGTAAAAAAGCAATTCAAAGAAATTTCAGAAATTGCGGGATATCTTTGGGAACGCGGATGGGCGGAAAGAAATGCCGGAAATCTATCCGTCAATTTGACCGGCATATATTATATTGATGTTACTAAAATGGAAAAATTTTCCGTTAATCCGTTGAATAAAACATATAATAATCTTAAAAATAATTTTCTTCTCGTTTCCTCTGCAGGTTCAAGAATGAGAGAAATTCCCGGAGAACCTCATAAATATATTCTTGGACTTTATATTTCGGGTTCGGGCAGGCATTATAAATATTTTGGTTTAAATAAAAATGGAAAAATATCAGACAACACTTTTGATAAACAACCAACTTCGGAAATTCTTACTCATATTGCTTATCATAACCTTTTAAAGAAAACCGGTTCAAAATTCAGGGCAATATTGCATTCACATCCGACTGAAATTATTGCGCTTACACATATAAAAGAGTTTACGAAAGCAAAAAAATTAAATGAACTTTTATTTAAAATGCACCCTGAAGTAAAATTGTTTATTCCTGAAGGCGCCGGATTAGTTCCGTTTATGGATTCAGGCTCGGAAACAATAGCAACAGCAACTTTAAAATTAGCTGATAAACATAGAATAATTATCTGGGAAAAGCATGGCTGTTTTGCAGCAGAAGAAACTCTTTCCGGAGCTTTTGAACTAATGGATATATTAACAAAATCAGCAAAAATATTTTTTCTTGCAAATAATTTTTCATAATAAAACATTCTCTCGATGTCGAAAAAAACACATGTTTTTCCGCAAAAAAATATAAAGGAAAATAAACAGTTCGATTATGCATTACTCATTTTACTTTTTGGGTTTGCAGTTTTATTTTCTTTTTCGAAAATAAACGGTGAAGATGATATCTTCTGGCATATGTCAACGGGTAAATATATTCTCGAAACAAAAACAATTCCCTCACAGGATGTCTTTGGTTTCATTACTCAGGGACAACAATGGATTCCCTTTGAATGGGCATGGGATGTCATAGCATATTCAATTTTTGCATCGATGGGATTTACAGGGCTTTATATTTTTAATGCAATATTAATTGCCTTAATGCTCTGGCTCTTTTATTTATTGGNNAGGCTTGAAATTAAACCGAATATTTTTACTTATTTATTTCTTGTACTTACTCTTTACCTGATTATAAACTATAAATATTTCGGGAAAAATCCCAAAATACTTTTTTTCATTCCTCCGATTTTTATGGTCTGGGCAAATATACATATGGGTGTTTTAGCAGGCGTCCTGCTTCTCGGAATATTCCTTTTAACTGATATAATTGATTTTATTAAAGAAAAAAAGAAAAATAGTTTAAAATATTCGCTTGTAATTTTTATAGCTTCACTCTTATTTATGCTCGTAAATCCGAATCATATAACAACTTATATATATTCATTCCAGCATACGCAAATGAAACTGCTTGATGAGATTTTTGAATGGATGTCTCCTTTTAATTCTAATTACCTCGGAAAATTATACAACGTAATTTATATCGGTTTCCTTATAGGTATAATTTTTGTGTATAAAGAATATAAAAAGAAAAAAGATCTGTTTCCATTGCTTGTATATTTTCTATTTGCAGTATATTCATTAAGGGCAATCAGGTTTACTGTTGATTTCATTTTTGTCGCTTCATTATTTTTATTTGTTGTCATTTACCATATGTTCAAAAAAGAAACAACAACGAATTTTATTAAAAATAATACTTATGTAAAGTTATTCCTTGGAGCAATCTTGGTTTGGTTTCTTCTCTGGACGCCTAATGATAAGCTTTTTCGTGCACTCGGTTTTCAAAAAACATATGGAATGGGAATTTATGAAGAAACTTTTCCTGTCAAAATGTTTGATTTTATGAAAGAAAATAAAATCACGGAAATTGGTGACAGACCTTTTAATACTTTAGATTATGGTGGTTATTTTTTATGGAATTTTCCCGGTAAGAAAAATTTTATAGACAGCCGTAATCTGAACGATTCTATCTGGAATTCATCTAAAACAATTTTTAAAAAACTATCAGGTTTTCAAAATTTAATAAAAGAATACAATATCGATTATTTCGCTGTATTTCAGTTAGCAGTTTTACAGGCGGCAAATTCAAGAAATGATAATGAAATACCAAAAATCCTTGAAGCGAATATTATTTCTTATCTGAGCTCGAAGCCGGACGAGTGGAAACTTGTTTTCTGGGACGATAAATCATTCCTGTTCGTAAAAAATGAAGATAAATTTAAAGATGTAATTTCAAAATATGAGTATAAATATTTTACCCCGTATAATTTATATAATAAGAGTAAAATTATTCAGGAAGCAATAAATTCAAAAGATGAAACTCTGTCTAAAGAAGTTGCCCGGAAAAATCTTGAAGACCCAAAAGGATATTTTGTTTATTTGTATAAATCGAATTTTGAACGTAAGAAATAATTTATTATTTCATCACTTTTTGAAGTTCCGTTATATAAAAGAGGTGTTATTTTATACATATTACTCTTAAACTGATTTTCTTAATTTATAAAGTTTTTCAAACTCATTTTTAACTTAAATTATATTCGATGCTTCCAGCTGAAATTAATAAGATTATAGATATTCCGGATAGTCAAAGCAAAGTTCCGGTTAAAATTATCGATGCAGAATTCATTTATAATTTTATAAAAAAAAATAATTTAAAGAAAACTTTAGAAACAGGATTTGCTCACGGAAGGTCGGCTGCTTATATTATGGCGGCAACTAACAACACACATATTGCAAATGACGCTTTCCAGGAAGCGGAGTTTAAAAATGTCGGTTTGGAAAATATCAAAAAGCTTGGTCTGATTGATTTGCTCGATTTTAGGAATGAGCTTTCCCACGTAATGCTCCCAAAATTATTAGCCGATAATAGAAAATTTGATTTTATTTTTCTTGACGGGGACCATAAATTCGACGGAGAGTTTATAGATTTTTTCTACTGCGATTTAATGCTCGAGGATAAGGGCTATATTTTACTTCATGATACATGGTTACGAAGTACTCAATACCTGATAAAATATATTGAAAAAAATAGAAAAAATTATCAGAGAATTCAAACTCCGATAAAAAACATCTGCCTTTTCCAAAAAGTCGGTGAATATGAAAGAAACTGGCTGCATTTTAAAGAATTTATAACTTTCAGGTCTTTTATTAAATTTCATTTCGTAACGTGGATAAATAAAAATAATAAAAACCCGATAAGAATTTTACTCTTTAAACTTAAAAATATTATAAAAGGAAATAAATAATTTTTTCTGATTTTTATCGCCGTCTGACCTCAATCTAATTTAATCTTCTTCTAAGAAACTTGAAATATATTTTGTTTTATCAACATATTATTTTTCGTAATTCTTTGCGTTCTTTGTTAATTCTTTGCGAACTTTGCATTTAAAGCTCTTTAAGTTTTTTCATTCTTTAATATCGATGCATCGATATTTATGCTTCTGATAAAGTTTTTCTATCGATTATCTTACCTTATTTGCTAAATACCTATTACAATGGAACTTAATAGTAACTTTTTTTTGTTTTTAAATACGACTATATTAGTCCAGTTTATAAAATTTTAACTATGGTCAGATTCACAAAAAAAGTAGAATATGCCCTGATATCATTACGTCACATAGCAAATGCTAAAGATGAAATTATAACGGCAAAGCAAATATCTAATAAGTTCAATATTCCGTATGAACTCTTAGCTAAGGTTTTGCAAAAATTAAAAAAAGAGAAAATACTTGAATCTAACCAGGGTGTAAATGGCGGTTACAAGCTCATTAAACAATTAAATGAAATTTCTCTTTCAAGCTTAATAGATGTAATAGAAGGTAAACTTGCAATTGTAGAGTGCCTTCATGAAAAAGATATAAATGATTGCTTTATATCCGATACGTGCAATATCAAATCTCCAATTAATAAAATGCAGTATGAATTGGAAAATTTGTTAAAGCATAAAATGGTTTCGGATTTTGTTTGATTTTATTAATATTTTTTTTAAATGGAATTTCCAATCTATTTAGATAATAACGCGACAACACCGGTTGATTCAGAAGTATTGGATGCTATGCTTCCGTATTTCAAAAGTAAGTTTGGTAATGCGGCAAGTAAAAGCCATAAATACGGCTGGGAAGCTTCAGAAGCAGTTGAACTTGCAAGAAAAAAAGTTGCTAAGCTTATAGGTGCAAAACCTGGTGAAATTATTTTTACGAGCGGTACAACTGAATCAATAAATCTTTCACATAAAGGATCGCTTGAAAGTTTTCAGGGGAAAGAAAACCACATCATAACTTCTAAAATTGAACATTCTGCCGTACTCGATACTTGTAAATATTTATCGGGTTACGGTGTGGATGTTACTTACCTCGACGTAGATAAATTTGGTTTTGTAAATCCTGATGATGTATCTGAATATATAAAAGATAATACCATGCTGGTTTCAATAATGATGGCTAATAATGAGGTCGGAACAATACAGCCTGTTGGAGAGATTGGAAATATTTGCGGGGAAAAAAATATTTTATTCCACACTGATGCCGCACAGGCAATTGGAAAAATTCCCGTAAATGTGAATGAATTAAATGTTGATTTAATGAGTTTTAGTGCACACAAAATTTATGGTCCCAAAGGAATAGGTGCGTTATTTATAAAAAATAAAAGTCCGGAAATAAAATTGACTGAGCAAATAAACGGCGGCGGTCACGAATTCGGTTTCAGAAGCGGTACATTAAACGTTCCCGCAATTGTAGGATTCGGAAAAGCGTGTGAAATTTGTGAAAAAAAAATGTATAACGAATTCGACGATTTAATTATTTTTCGCGATAGATTTATTAATAATATTTTACAGAAAACAGAAGGTGCATCTTTAAACGGGCATTCGACGAAAAGATTGCCGAATAATATTAATATTTGTTTTAATAACATCGACAGTAGTGTATTAATGTCGGAAATGAAAGAACTTGCTTTTTCAGCGGGAAGTGCGTGTACTTCAGCAGATTTAAAACCATCACACGTTTTAAAAGCAATGGGTTTGAGTGATGCAGACAGCAGGTCATCGGTCAGATTAGGTTTAGGAAGATTTACAACAAACGAAGAAGTGGAATTTTCAATAAATAAAATTGTTAACACAGTAGAAAAGATAAGAAAATTATCTTGAATTGTAATTTAATAAATTAAAAATTAATAATTAGTATGTCAGAAGAAAAAATAAAAGAATTTGTTCCCGGAGTTACCGAAGATATTAATATAACGGATAAGGCTATCGAAGAAATAAAAAAAATAATGATAGAAAACAAAATTCCCGAAAATTACGGATTACGGATTGGAATAAAAGGAGGAGGTTGCTCCGGATTAACTTATACATTGGGCTTTGATTCGGAATCCAAGCCTACGGATAATATTATTGAAAAAGAAGGTTTAAGTATATATGTCGATATGAAGAGCTATTTATATTTAACAGGTACGGAACTCGATTTCACAGACGGTCTGAGCGGACAGGGATTTATTTTTAACAACCCAAATGCTAAAAGAACGTGCGGCTGCGGCAGCTCATTTAGTGCCTGATTAATTTTTGCTTAAACTATATGTTTTTGAAAAATAAAATATCGCGCAGAAAGTTTATTTCCGGAACTGCGATAAGCGTAACAGCTTTCGCTGTGGTTCCGGGTTCATTGATAGGTTTAATAAACAATTTAATTAAATATAAAACGAAAGGAGCAAGTAAAAAAATGTCTTATGAATGGAAATTCAATAAACGCCCTTATTCTGATGAAGAAGCAAAAACTTTATTGAAAAATGTAATGTCCCCGGAAACAACCGACTGGCATTATAATACACACCAGAAAGGTTATGTTACCTTTTTAAACAATATTGAAAAAGAACTTGAAACAGCAGACCGCTCCAAGGCAAACGGCAATTACAGCCAAATCGGAGAATTGAAAAGAAGATTTACCTGGAATCACGGCGGTGCACTGCTTCATGATTTGTACTGGGAAGTCCTGGGCGGTGATGGCGATGTTAACAAAGCACCTGATGTCCTTGAAGCAATAAATAAAGAATTCGGGAGCTTTGAAAACTGGAAAACAGATTTTAAAGCAGTCGCAATTTCTGCAAAATTATCCGGCTGGGGTGTTCTGGTTTTCGATAAACTCTATAGTGGAAGATTACTGAACGTACTTGTAGATGAACATCATTACGGAGCAATTTGGGGTGGCATTCCTTTAATTCCTTGTGACGTGTTTGAACACGCTTACTATCATAAAGACGGTCCTGCCCGTGCAAAATATATTGATAACTTCATAAATAACTTGCACTGGGGAAGAATTAATGATAGATTTGTAAAATATGTAAAATAATTATTATTTATTATTGTGATTTCAAATGTATCTAAGTTAGTTTGTATATTAATATTTTTGTTTTCATTCTCTTGCGGGAAAAATCAGCAGGTCGAGAAAAAAGAAACTAAAAATGTTACCGATTTCGTATGGAGTGAAAATATCTCCATAGATAGAATTCCTGATTTTCCTGTTAAAGGTATGCTGAATGGAAAAGCTTTGAATTTAGAATATATAAATTTTGAAAAATGGAGAGGTAGCGGTGATAATGTATTTAATTTTGGTGATAAAGCCCCGAAGCAAGTTTGCGGATTCGTAGAGAATGATGATGCATTCCGGCTGACGCGTACAAACGGAGATTTTCCCAAAGGAGAATTTATTAAGGAGAATTTTAACAAAAATATTGATAGTTATACGGCTGATTTTCATTATACCGTTGATAATAATATCAAAAATGTAAATGTTCCCTGGAATTGCGCTCTTGTAATAACATATATGGATGACAATACTGTAAAAGGGAAAATTGCCCTGTGCTTTAAGGATGATGCTAAAAGCTGGATTGCTGGAACATTCGAAGCATTAAGGTGCAATAATTAATCTTTTAAAATGTCATTCCCGAATGTGCGTTCTTTGCATCCCGATGTTCTTTATCGGGAATCTTGTCGGGGATCCCCTGCCTTTTGTTTTTGTTTTCTGCTATCTGTTATTTGTTATCTGTAATGTTATCCCCGAATGTGCGTTCTTTGCNNCTTTAGGGACTCCCGACACAAAAATTTCCCAATTAACAAGTTTCTCCCTTTTTTAATAAAGATTCTTCGTTATTTGGGACTCGATCTCGTTTATATGCATGGGAATTTTTTTCATACCGCTTTATTTTTACTATCATTCCTTCATTAAAAATCGGGAACGCTTTTATATAAAAAAAGTTTAAAAAATTTAGTATCTTTATTAATATTAAATATTAATAAGATTATTCAAAAATTAAAACATATTGTCAAAATGAAAAAACTTTTGCTCATTACAATTCTATTTGCTTTTATC
>PNBM01000337.1 GCA_003135995.1 Ignavibacteriota bacterium
ACCTTACCGGTAAGTTACCATCTGCAAGATGGTAACTTACATGCGATTTGGTGTAAGTATTGTATAATATTTTTCAGCTCCGGTCGACATAAAAAAGCCCGAAACTTATTTCAAGTTTCGGGCTTTGGGGGTTAAATATTTGCTATTTTACTTCTTCAAAGTCGGCATCAACTACTTTGCTTTTATCTATATATTGCTCCGGCTTTTTAACTGTGCTGGTTTCTTTATTTTGAGGTTTGTTTTTCAAACGCACATATTTTAAAATAAGCTTTAAAATAAAGTATATAAAATATGTCAGAATAAGATATAAGAAAAATCTATACATAATTTTATTTCATTAACCCGCCGACTTTTTTGTCCCGGGGTTAAAATATTCTATTGGAGAATGTTCCTGTTTTAAAATTTCATTTACGAGGTTATTAAAATCCTCTTCATTGTTAACAAAATCTATGTCTGTTGCATTCACTATCATCACCTTGGAAGCTTTATACCTGAAAAAGAAATAATTGTAACCTTCATTCAAATCTTTGATATATTCTTCCTTTATTGGTTTCTCCGAATGCCTGTTCCTGTGCCTGATATTAAACATAAGTCTTTCGACAGTAGACTGAAGATATATGATTAAATCCGGAACAGGTACTCCCTTTTCGATTGTGGCTGCAATTTTTTCATATAACACCAGTTCATCGTCCTGCAGATTCAGGTAAGCAAAAATTTTATCTTTCTCGAAAATATAATCCGAAATCACATAGTTATGAAAAAGGTCTTCATGCCTTAGTTCCTGAAGTTGTTTATACCTTGTAAGAAGAAAATAAATTTGTGTATGAAAAGCATAACGGGAAGGATTTTTATAGAACTTTTCAAGAAATGGATTATCTTCGAAATTTTCAAGAACGAGTTTAGCATTTAATTTCTCCGAAAGCCGTTTAGCAAGAGAGGTTTTGCCCGCTCCTATAACTCCTTCTATTGCAATATATCTTATTTTTTTTTCTTCCAAGTTTTTATATTTTATCTTTATACAGCTTAACTTCCGATTTATCTATACCTGTTTCGAGTAAAGTTCGCATATTTACATTTAACAAAGGATGTATAAAATCAGGTTCAATTTCATTCAACGGAACGAGTACAAACCTGCGATTTTGCATCTGCGGATGCGGAATCTCGAGAAGTTCCGATTTCAAAATAATATCATCAAAGAACAGAATGTCAATATCAATTTCTCTTTCAAACCATTTATCTCTTTTTATTCTTCCGCATTTTATTTCAATATCTTTTAATTCAGCTATCAGACTCAAGGGACTGAAAGATGTTTCAATTAATACAACCAGGTTTAAAAAAGAATTTTGTTCTTTATGCCCCCACGGTTCAGTTTCATATATGGAAGAACTTTTAAGAATCTTTGTATCTTTCAAATCTTCGATTTCATCTAATGCCTGCTTTAGGTAACCTATTCTATCGTTTATATTCGAACCTAATCCTAAATACACTCTTGCCATTATTTTTTTTCCATAGTATTTATTATTTCTATGGAGTCTATAATTCCTAACGGAGCGTTTGGTTTTCTCACGCTAACTTTAACTTTTTTAACCTGGTCGAATTTACTGATAATCTCCTCACAAATTCTAAGATTTAACGTTTCAATCAGGTTGAATTTTTGTTTGCTGAAAATGTCGCTGACAAGATTATAGACGGAGAGATAGTCAACCGTTTTACTTAATTTATCAGTTTTATTGAGTTCAGTCAAATCGCATTTCATTTCAATATCAACTTCGAACTGGTTACCATACTTTTTTTCATACGCCAAATCACCGTGATACGCATAAAACTTAGCATTATTTATTTTTATTGTTGTGTAGTGCAAATAGAACAGTTATTAGTTATTAATTAATATTTATTAGTTTTTTGTCTTTTGTTTTCTGTTATTTCTTTTTTTTCTTGTCTTTTTTTAACTTCTTATTTCCTTTTTTCTTCTTAACTTCTTTTAACTTCTTTAACTTCTTAACTTCTTTTAACTTCTTAACTTCTTTTTTCTTCTTTGCTTTTGCCTTAAATTTTTCAAGAACATTTTTTACTGTGATACCAATATCGGCAGGAGATTCGGCAACTACTATTCCGCATTCATTCATTACTTTAATTTTTTCCTCTGCAGTTCCTTTTCCGCCTGAAATAATAGCACCTGCATGTCCCATTCTTCTTCCCGGAGGAGCGGTTTTTCCAGCGATAAATCCGATTACGGGTTTCTTAACATGTTTTTTTATAAAATATGCGGCTTCTTCCTCAGCATTTCCGCCGATTTCACCAATCATTAAAATTGCTTCTGTATTTTTATCATTATTAAATAATTTTATAGCATCGAGGAATCTTGTACCGATAACGGGGTCGCCGCCAATTCCGATGCAGGTTGATTGCCCGATTCCGAGTTTAGTAAGCTGGTCAACTGCTTCATATGTTAAAGTTCCGCTTCTTGAAATTACGCCGACTTTTCCTTTCAGGTGAATAAATCCCGGCATTATTCCTACTTTGCATTCTCCCGGAGAAATTATTCCGGGACAGTTCGGTCCTATAAATCTCATCGTGTGTCCATGAGTATTTTTGCTCTGAACGTAATCATATACTTTTATCATATCCTTAGTCGGAATACCTTCTGTTATGCAGACAACAAGATTAACGTCCGCATCCGTTGCCTCAATAATTGCGTCAGCAGAGAAAGCAGAAGGAACAAAGATAATTGAAACATTTGCTTTTGTAGCCTCAACAGCTTCGCGGACAGAATTAAAAACGGGAATTTTATTTTGAAAAAGAGTACCGCCTTTACCCGGAGTGACACCCGCTACCACATTAGAACCATATTCAATCATTTGCGTTGTATGGAAAGTCCCTTCGGAACCGGTTATTCCCTGCACAACAATTTTTGATTTTTTATTAACAAGTATGCTCATTTATTTTAAATTAATTTATTTAACTATATTATTTTTAATTTTCCAGTTCCCGTTATCATCAGCGACGAGATTATAAATTACGGTAACTTCTTTATCTTCGTCCTTTCCGTTTTTAGTCGAGGTTTGTTTAATTTTCACTTTTACGCTGGCTTCCTTACCCTTTTGAGAAACCAAATCAGGTTCGTTTTCGATAACAAATTTCGAAACTCCTTTATAGCTTTTTTTGAAACTTTCTGCGTTGCGGGATTCCCACATTTCGCTGGCTTTTTTCATATTGGCGTCAAAGTTCTTAGTATCCGATATTCCGCGCTGAATTAGCTCGAGGTAGTCGTGTACGGCTGTTTTCGGATTTCCGAATTTTTTGTTCAGTTCTTTTTCCTTTTCAGCCATTATTTCTTTTTTTGTCTTTGTTTTTACTTTACTTGTATCTTTTGCTGTCTTAATACTGTCTTTAATTTCTTTTTTATCTTTCGTTCCTTTAATTCCCAATGAATCCCGTTTATTTAACCTATCCTCCCAGGCTTTGAGCTCCTGTTCTTTCAGTTTTAAAAATTCTTCTTTATCTTTTAATTCCTTATCTTTGTCTGAAGAAAGTTCTTTTGGGGGCGTGATTTGCGGACTTGAGTCGTCTTTTTTCTGACAGGAATATAAAAGTGTAATTACGAAAAAGAATATTATGTAAATTGAAAATTTATAAGTGTTCATTATGTTTTATATTTTTTTTAAAAATACCTCATTTCATTTATATATTCAATTGATAATTTAAATTTAACAGGTTTAAATTTTCAATATCTATTGTCTCTAAACATTAATATTTAAAGGAAAATGATTATATGAACAGGATTATTGTATTTTGACAATATATGGTAAATTATTGAAATGAATGAAAAACAAAGCCGGAAAGCAATTTTACACGTATTTTGACTATATACAGATTTGCATTTTGGAAGATATAAAAATTATTTAAGTTAAGTTATTAATTCATTTTTGTTTACAGGCAGAACAGATTTTTCACAGAAATTATTATAGTTCGATTGTATGGAGTAAATTATTTTAAGGATAAAAACACTATTTTTCTGTCCTTATAAAATAAAAACAGTATATCACATAACTCCTTATTATGGATAAAGAAGAAAAAAATAATATTGGTATTTGCAGAGATTGCAAATGCGAAGTTATTTTAGACAAAGAAGAAATTGCACTCGGACGTTTCATATGCCCCTCGTGCGGGAAAGAAAATGTTTTTAAAGCGAAAGGAAAAATCGATTCTACAAATAAAAGAGTCCCGTTTATTGCGGCTTTTCTAAGCTTATTCTGCCCGGGGCTTGGGCATATATACTGCGGGGAATTTCGAAAAGGAATTACTTTATATATTCTCGCATACATAGCTACAGTACTTCTTCTGTTCATGAGTATGTTATTTTCTGCATATTTTTTTATTCCTGTAATAATTTTATATATATCCGTAATTGTAAGTTCCGTTCAATCTGCGAAAAGGAAACTCGAATATAGTCTGAAATTTTACAATAAATGGATAATATATATTGTAATAATTGCTCTGAATATTTATATATTCTCTCCGTTTATCAAATCTGAATTTATAGAATCTTACGAACTCCCTACCTCTTCAATGGAAAACGCTGTTCTAAAGGGAGATTACATATTAGTCAGTAAATTGTTTTATGGATTTCATTTGCCTTTTACTAATAAGTATTTATATAAGCTAAGCAAACCCGGCTATAATGATTTAGTTGTTTACATTTCAGATGATATTTCTTCGCCTGGAAATATTCGCGAAGACATAAAATATATTAAAAGATGCATAGCTTTGCCGGGCGACACGATAAGCATTGTCGACAGAAATGTTAATATCAATAATAAAATCCAGCCTAACCCTTATACTTTAAAATTCAGTTCGACTTTGCATCAAAAAGGTTTTATTGATCCGAAAATTTATCCGAAAGGTTCAGGATGGAATGAAGATAATTACGGACCACTACGGGTTCCGAAATCGGGAGATATTATCAGAATAGATTCTGCAAATTATTCAATCTGGGAAAATATAATAAATAAAGACCGGCATAAATGCAGGATTTCAAACGATAACAAAGTTTATGTCGATGATATAGAATTAAAAGATAATATTTATCGAGTAGAAAAGGATTATATTTTCGTGATGGGAGATAACCGAAACAACTCTTTAGACAGCAGGTTTATGGGTTTCGTTTCTACAGACGATATCTTAGGAAAAGCTTATTCAGTATATTTTTCTCTCAATGATAATGATTCCATTACCTACAATACAGGATTGTTAAAGTCGGTACGGTGGAATAGAATCAGTTTTAAATTAAAATAAATTATAAATTGTGTAATATTCCCGCCGAAAGAAGTATTAGAATCAGAATTCCCAGTGCCAGCCTGTAAATTACGAATAATAAGTTAGTCCTTGTTTTCAAATAATTGATTAAGAAAGCAATTGCGAAATAGCCAACGATTCCCGACACGACCGTAGCAATTATTAATTCTAATGTGTTTTCATTCAGAAGCTCTTTTCTTTCGCTGTAGAGTTCATACAACCCGCTTAAACCCACTGCAGGCAGGCTTAACAAGAAAGAATATCTTGCCGTAGTTTCTCTTTTTAGTCCGCAAAAAAGTCCTGCCGTAATTGTAACGCCGCTTCTCGAACTTCCGGGAATCAGGGCGAGAGTTTGCGCAAGACCGATAATAATACCATCTTTAACGGTAATTTCGCTCAGGTCTTTTTTCTTTGAAGAAATTTTTTCCGCGATAAACAAAACGATTGCGAGCAGAATCAAAGAACAACTCACGACGTATAAGCCTCTTGCACCGCCCTCAATGAATCTCTTAAATGCCAGACCGAAAATCGAAATCGGAATAGTGCCGACAATAATCAGAATTAATAATCTTGAATACGGGTCCTCTAAAAATTTCCTGGTTTTGAAAGCATTTAAAAAACCTGTTATCATAAGCCCTATATCAACTCTGAAATAAATCAATGTAGCTATAAGTGTTCCGATTTGAATAACCGCGGTAAATGCTGCACCGGGGTCGCTCCAGCCAAGTAAAGCGGGCACTACTCTTATATGAGCCGTACTGCTGATTGGTATAAATTCAGTTAATCCCTGAATTATCCCGTAAACAATTGCTTTGATAATGTTTTCCATAAATTAAACTCGAAAATATTTTTTGATTTATTAATAAAAGCAGGACATTGTATTTTATTAACTACGAATGTTCAATTTCATTTTAAAAAATTACAACCACTCCACTTTTTATCCCCTATAAGGAGAGGCAAATTAGAATTAAAACTAAAATATATAGATTTCAACGCCAAGTCTCAAACCTGCGCCGAAGCTGCTTAAATTTATTTTATCGTTTGAACTTGTTGTTAAATCAAGACCGCTGCTATCTTTCAGGTTCTGCATAATTGTGTTTGTAATAAAACCGCTTAAATAAACTGTAACACTTTTGCTAACCTGAGCATTAATTACCGATTCGATTTTCATGCCTACACCGGATGACGAGTAAGTAATTTCACCACCGTGTTGTTTAACAGTTAATTCGGATAGTATATAACCTGCTCCTGCACCTATTTTTATAAAAAAATATTCAAACGGAATTATATAATTTGCAATTAAATATGGCTGATGATTTCTGTAAGTAAAATCATAATCAGGTCTCGCGGATACATTGTATGATTTTAAAAAATAAGAATATTCTGCTTTTATTGAAAATTTCTTAGATATTTGCTTTTCGACTCCAACGAAAAATTCAAGACCCGAAGCAAAATCGGATAACTGATCCGAAGGTGTCAGAGAATTATAATCAGGGATTAAATATTGAACGTATTTTTTTAAAGACGGATTATTGCTGTAATCCACTCCCATTCCGAAAGAAAGAGAAGTAAAAAAATGATTTTTGCTTTGTGACAAAAGAGAGACCCTTGTAGTATCACCAGCAAAAAGAGAATTAATATTAAACGAAATAAAAATTACAAAACATATTAAGAAAAATTTAAAGTACCGGAATTTTTTCATAATCTATTTTTTAATTAAATAATTAAGCAGAATTAATTTGTAAATTATTCGGTATTTTACGCATCTATATTCGCATATTTCGCATGATCCTCGATAAATTTCCGTCTTGGTTCAACTTCTTCGCCCATCAGGACTCTGAACATTTTATCGGCAGCTGAAGCATTTTCATTCGTAACCTGAAGAATTGTTCTTGTTTCCGGATTCATTGTAGTAGCCCAGAGTTGTTCCGGGTTCATTTCACCAAGACCTTTAAATCTTGAAATTGTAATTTTACTTTCACCGGTACCAACCACTACGCCCTCTTCCGAACCTGCATTTACAATTGCTTTTTTATCGACTTTGAAAGACTTTAAAATTTCATCCCTGTCGGATTCATCATAAGCATAAAGTTCGGATTTACCTTTTTTAATTTTAAAGAGCGGAGGCTGAGCTATATATAATCTTCCGGTTTCGATGATTTGTTTCAGATGCCTGTAAAAGAAAGTAAGCAACAGAGTTCTGATATGTGAACCATCCACATCAGCATCGCACATTATAATTATTTTATTGTAACGGATTTTCGATTCATCAAATTCCTCCGAATTTCCGAGACCTGCACCAATCGCAGTAACCATTGTTCTGATTTCATCGTTCTCGACAATTTTATTAATCCTTGCTTTTTCGACGTTCAATATTTTTCCTTTTAAAGGAAGTATTGCCTGGTACCTTCTGTCGCGTCCCTGTTTTGCGGAGCCGCCTGCAGAATCACCTTCGACGAGATATAGTTCACACTGAGCCGGGTCGGAAATGGAACAATCAGCAAGCTTGCCGGGCAAACCTGAAATTTCCAATCCTGTTTTTTTCCGCGAAAGCTCTCTTGCTTTTCTTGCGGCTTCTCTTGCTTCAGCAGCTCTTAAACATTTTTCAATAATTTTTTTTGCGATTGAAGGATTTTCATCGAGGAAATTCCCGAGTTGTTCGCCGGTGATAGACTGCACTATTCCTTTAACTTCACTGTTACCCAGTTTTGTTTTTGTTTGTCCTTCGAACTGCGGTTCGGGCACTTTAATGCTAAGCACGCACGTCAGACCTTCCCTGAAATCATCTCCGGTTAAAGTAATTTTTTCGGTCTTAATAATTCCATTTTTTGTTCCGTAGATATTTAACGTTCTTGTTAGCGCGGCTTTAAAACCTTCAAGGTGCGTTCCGCCTTCAATAGTATTAATATTATTTACAAAAGTTATAATGTCATCGTTATAAGATTCGTTGTACTGGAACGAAATTTCCACCTGAATATTTTCTCTTTCACCTGAAATAAAAATCGGTTTACCCGAAATTGATTTTTCACCTTCGTCAAGATATTTTACAAAATCAACCAGTCCGCCTTTAAATTTAAATTCATTTTTAATGCCGGCTCTTTCGTCGCTGATTACAATTGTCAGATCTTTATTTAAATATGCTAATTCCCTGAGCCTGTCTTCAATTGTTTCATATTTAAAAACTATGTTCTTAAAAATTTGTTTATCAGGCATAAAGGTTACTCTTGTTCCGGTTTTACTTTTCACCTTACCCGTAATTTTAACGGCAGTCTTCGCTTCCCCGCGTTCATATTTCTGATAAAATATTTTTCCGTCCCTGTAAACTTCCACCTCGAGAAATTCGCTTAATGCATTAACGACAGAAACGCCGACTCCGTGAAGTCCGCCGGAAACTTTATATGTATTCCTGTCGAATTTTCCGCCTGCATTCAACTGTGTCATAACAACTTCGAGTGCAGATTTTTTTTCGGTCGGATGCATTCCTGTCGGAATTCCGCGTCCGTTATCGTCAACCATAACAGAGCCGTCTTTATTAATAGCTACAATTATTTTATCACAATATCCTGCAAGAGCTTCATCAATTGCATTATCGATTACTTCATAAGCGAGGTGATGAAGTCCGCGTGATGATACATCACCTATATACATCGCCGGTCTGCGCCGAACATGTTCGAGTCCTTTAAGTACCTGTATATCACTTTCATCGTAACTGTTTTCAGTATTATTTCCGTTTTTATTATTCTTTGCCATTTTACAAATATTATATTATATAAATACTATTTCTTTAATTATTTTTACTTTCTTTTTTGAATTTAATTTTTCATTCAGCCTGTCAAGAATTTCATTTTTCTTGGTAGATAATTCATAGCGCCAGACCGCATTTTCAACACTCACAAACAGTTTATTCCTTCTGATTTCCACAGGTGTTGAATAAAGTGAAATTGCATCCCCTACACATTCTTTCCAGAGTTCGAGAATCCTCAGAACCTGCATACGGCTATCCAGCCCTATATAATTAATAAAGTTGTCCAGTTCATCTTTCATGCAAACAACCCGGTTCATTCTGGTGCGCGTATCAATTCTCTTTTGGTTCTGCATTTCCGTTCTCTATTTTATATAATGAAATTTCATTACTCTTATAAAGTTTCTTCAGTTCATCAAAATAATTTCTTTCGGTCGATGTTAAAAATATCTGACCAAAATCATTCAAATGCAACATAATTTTTAAAACTCTCGATGAATCAAGTTCTGATAAAATATCGTCGAGCAATAAAACCGGGCTTGTTGATACCTTATCTTTAATATAATAATACTCAGCGAGTTTCAAAGCAAGGACGAAAGTTTTATGTTCACCCTGCGATGCAAAATTTTTCATCTCGAAATTTGCTTTATCGGACAATTCCCTTTTATTCAGTATAAAAATATAATCGTCACGCTGCGGACCGATTAGGGAAATTCCTCTCATAATTTCATCTCTCTGTTTTTCTTCAAAGCATTTTTTCGTTTTTAAAAGAACATCTTCTCTTTTGAAACTATTGATTTCGGAAGATTCAATTCCGTTGAACATTTCAGAAAAATAATTTATAACAGGAAGTGATTCACCGGAAATCAAATTTGAAAAATTATGTTCAAAATATGTTTTAAATTCATTTAAAAAAGCCAGCCTTCTGAAAATAATCTCCGCAGAAATATCAATCAGACTTTCATTATAACTGTTCAGAAGGTTTAAAAAGTCCGAATCAGAATAATTCCTGTTCTGTAAGTTGTTTTTGAGCAGCGCATTTTTTTGTTTCAGCAGCCTGTTCAAATCCTTCAGATAATCAAGATAAAGCCTGCTTGTCTGCGAAATCAGAATATCAAAGAACCTTCTTCTTTCAGACGGATTCCCATAAGTAATATTCAAACTGTGCGGTGAAAAAAAGACTACCGGAAACTTTCCAAAGACTTCAGAGGAAAAGCGGGAAACTTTTTCTTTATTTAACTGATATGATTTCTTTTTTAATTCCGAGCTATAATTTAACGATATATCGAAACTACTTTCAATTTCATTCTCAAAATTCCCGTCAACCTGAAATTCAATGTTTCCGAACTTAACGCAGTCCTGTTCCGTCGAGCCTAAAAAACTTTTTCCAAATGTTATAAATGATATTGCTTCCAGTATGTTCGTTTTGCCCTGACCATTATCACCGAAAATGAAATTAAATCTTTTACTGAAATTTAGTTCCTGATGTTCGTAATTTCTGAAATTTCTTAATTTTAATTTATTAAGCTGCACTCCCTTTACCTTTTGCTTTCAGTATTTTAGATTACCCTGACCGGCATAATCAATTCCATGAAATCTTCATTCTGTAACTGCTCAGTAGGCTTTGCAATCGAAGCTTTCGAAGGAGTTAAAAAAGAAAATATCACATCCGAAGTTTCAATCTGCGCAAGGCAATCGAGCAGGTAACTGATGTTGAATGCAACATTAAAAGATTCTTTATCGAAATCAACTTCTTTCTCCTCGCTTATAAAAGAACAATCAAGTGTTTCTTCTCCTTCCGCTCCTATTTCTGGGTTATCAGCCATTATAACCATCGAATCGCTTTTAATCTCACATTTTACACGTTTAGTAATCACATCAGCGAATATCAAAGCTCTTCTCAGAGAATTTTGAAATTCGATTTTACTTACTTTAAGGATTTTATCATTATCTTTCGGGATAACCGTTTCATAATTCGGGAATGTGTCATCTATGAGTTTCGAAAATATTACAACATTACCGAATGAAATTTTAATCAAAGTATTATCGAACTCGACAAGCGCGGGTTCATTGTTATTCAGTCTTATAACCATTTCGCAGGTTTTAAGCGGAACTATGAAATGGTCATCGGTCGGGTTTTTATGCGAAAAATTCTTTGCTATAATTTTACTCAGTCTGAAACCATCGGTTGCGACAAATCTCAGTTCGTCTTTTCTGATATCAAAAAACACGCCTGCCATATTTCTCCTGATTTCGTCATACTTTACGGAATGTCTGACTTTCGAAAGAAATCTTTTAAGAATTGCAGGACCTATTTCAAATTTATTCAATTCGTTTTTCTCTTCCGGTAACGGAAAATCTTCAACGCTTTCACCGAAAAGCGAATATTTGTTTTTATGTTTACCTCTTATAAAATGGACAGTTACTTTATTTTTTGAATCTGCTTCTATTTTTAATTTAATTCCGCTTCCTGTTAAATAATCAACATGTTTCTTGTAAAGTTCATTTATAGAATCTTTCAAATATTTCAGTGATGATTCCGATTTTTCTTCTATGGTTTCTTCAATATATATTAATCCCTTGTCAATCAGGACTTCAAGTTCATTCTTTAAATCCAGACCTAAATATTCTTTAAAATATAAAATTCGTTTATCCGCATCATATTGAAGTTTGCTGATAAAATAATTCACGCGTGCTTCTTCATTATCCTGTTTAGATACCAGTGCTTTGTTAAAATCTATTGCAACATCGGCAAAATCCACTTTAGTAACGAGAGATTTTACCAAATCCAGGAGTCTTTTTCCCGGAATCGCAATTTCACCATCTTCACTCCCTTCCACCTTGATTGAAGTTTTGATAAAAATTTCAAGGTCGGAAGCCACCATATTGAGTTCATTCTTTTTCAGTTCAAACATGATATTATCCAATATTGGTNNAATTTCGTTAAAGCGTTGACAAATTCCTCGATAGATATATTAAATTTCATATGGATTATGAATGTAAAATTTTAAAGTAAATTAGTAAAAAATACAGAAAATAATTTGTAATTACAATTTAAATAAAGGAGTTGAAGGACCGGAAAAAACCGGTATTTCTGATAAATATGATACCTTTTTATGTTTTTAAATGAAATATCTGAAAAGTCATATTTTATGAGAGCAAATGCTCCAAAAGAATTTTCAATCCGATTAGAATTAATACAACGCCGCCTGCAATTTCCATCTTTTTTCCGAATTTTAATCCGAGCCTGTAACCTACCTCTAAACCAATAAGCGATATTATAGCTGTAATAATACCAATCAGTAAACTTGGATACCAGATATCTACTTTTACAATCGCGAGGCTAAAACCTACGGCTAATGCATCGATGCTCGTCGCAACACTAAGTATTATTAGGTTCATCCCTTTGGAAGGATTATTTTTTGCCGTATCATTGTCTTTATCCAGGCTTGAATAAATCATTCTTCCGCCAATAAAAGCCAAAAGTCCGAAAGCTATCCAGTGGTCAAAATTTTCTATATAACTTTGAATATAGAACCCTACTAACCAGCCAATTATGGGCATCATAAACTGGAATAAACCAAAATGAAATGATAATCTGAAAACAGGTCTGAATGAACGAATTTCTTTTTTTGCACCCGCTGAAACAGAAACAGCAAAAGCGTCCATCGCTAATCCAACAGCTAAAAAAAGTATATCAAAAAAATTCATAGTGATAATTAATTTCTATTTACTCTCTTGTTGATTTTTCCGTTCAGCCATTTCAGAAATACACCTATATAAGCACCGGCGAATGCAGTGATAATGCAAATCAATGCTCCAAAGATATTCGTTCCAATGGGATGAGTATATGTATGTCCCGAATAAGTTGTAGCAAAGATTACTGCAAAAATAGTTATTCCGGTAATCAGTGCCCACAGATATGCGAGATTAGATTTTAAAAAACCTGCAACTCCTGTAAAAGCCAGTATCATTATCACGGTCGGCTGAACATCCGTCTGACCCATATCAAAAAGGGCAATAATAATACCGCCAAATATTGACGATACNNCCTGTGATTGGAAAATTTTTTTCCGGCATACTTAATTATAACTAAATAACGAAATTTTTAAAAATTGCCTTATTAATATGAACAAATCAAAAGCAATTTAATTTAAATGTTTCAATAAAAATAAATATTAATAAAACATTACTCTTTCTTAATATCATATCACCTCTCCCTGCCCCTCTCCTCAAGGAGCGGGGACAAGAACATGTTTAATAAAATTCCGGTTCAGAAAAATTTTTCTGACCGGAAAATCGAAAATCAACCAGAGTGTAAATNNTTGCTCAATTGCCACGACTTTTAAGTCGTGGTTTTGATCACCCTATTTTGGGCTTTAGCCCAAAAAGCATTTAAATTAAGGGCTAAAGCCCGTATATGGTTTGAATTATTCCACGAGCTAAAGCTCGTGGCAATTGAGCCAGAATACTTATCACACACTCGCTCAAGCGTATTCAAATTCTCACCTGAACATTTTTGCGAATTCTTTTTTCTTTCTTCCTTTCCAATTACCTTTATGATAAGCATAACCTGCTATTAAAGGCATTGCAATGGTTGCTTCGGCATAAACCATCTGCTCATAAGTGGTATCAACTTTTCCCCATGAGCTTGCTTCTTTCAGCGTGGAGCCCGAAAGTGCGCCGTCGCGTTCATCAGCAACCGTAATCTGAATTGCATATTTATGCATTGGAACTTCTTTTCCGAGAACGTCACAGGCAACAACAACATCCTGTGTGAAATTTTTAGGAACGCCGCCGCCAATCATAAATAAACCTGATTCGACCGCTTTTATTTTTATTTTTGTCAGTTCAAGAAAATCTTTTGCGGAATCAATCGAAACGTGAACATCGGGATTATGCCACTGATGATGAACAAAACCAAATCCGGCAGAGCAATCGGAAAAAGCGGGAACAAATATTGGCACATTGTTTTCATATGCCGCAAGAACAACAGAATCTTTGTTCTTACCATATTTAGAAAGATACTTTCCCATTTCCCAGATGACTTCTCTCGATGAATAAGGACGCTTTTCAAGTGTATCGCAAATCTTTCCGATTGTTTCGTCGCAGGTTCTTAAATCTTCTTCATCGATAAACGTATCATAAATCCTATCTATCATTAAATCTCTGAGTTCATTGTCATCTACCCATTGAGTACCGATATAATGTTTGAAACCAAGTCCTTCAAAGAAATCCTGGTCGACTATTATTGCACCGGTCGAAATTATTACATCAACCATTTTATTTCTCACCATATCGACGACAACATTTTTTAATCCTGCCGAAAACAGCGAGCCCGCAAGGCAAAGCATAACGGAACATTTTTTGTCTTTAAGCATCATATCATAATATTTTGAAGCTCTGTATAAATTTCGCGCCTGAAAAGCCATATCCTTAAAGGATTCCACAAGAGGAACAACATTGTGCTTCTTTATATCAATATGTTTGATAACATTTTTTAAATAATCTTTCTTCTGAGCCATAATCTGTTTATTTAATTTGCGTAAGTTAATTTAAATATTTCAAATGTTAAATGTAAATTGCCGAGGTTTTATATAGAAAATTTACAATTTAAGAATTTTCAATTTTATGAATTTTATGAATCTTAAAATTTTATGAATCTTATGAATCTTATGAATTTTACAAATTTTACGAATTTTATAAATTCGCTAAAGCATATTTCATTGAAATTATGATTATTATTCTTTAACTTAAATGTTTATTATTTACGATTATAATGTATAAGAATTTACCGGAAAATATTAATTTACCCGCTATCGAGAAGGAAATGCTCGACTTTTGGAGCAAAAATGACGTTTTTGTTAAAAGTATAACTTCAAGAAGCAACGATAAGTATTTTACATTTTATGAAGGTCCGCCTACCGCTAATGGTCTGCCCGGAATTCATCACGTTATCTCGAGAACCGTTAAAGATATAATTTGTCGTTTTAAAACAATGCAGGGCTTTCAGGTGCACCGGAAAGCAGGCTGGGATACTCACGGCTTGCCCGTCGAAGTCGAAGTTGAAAAGAAACTCGGATTAAAATCGAAAGATGAAATTTATCACTTCGGCGCTAAAGAGTTTAATCAGGCTTGTAAAGATTCTATTTTTATTTACCTCGAACAATGGGAAGAACTTACAAAAAGAATGGGCTACTGGATTGACCTGCACGATGCTTACGTAACTTTCCATAATGAATATATAGAATCCGTCTGGTGGGCATTGAAAAAATTTTTTGATAAAGGTTTTATTTATAAAGGTTTTAAAATTCAACCTTTCTGCCCGGTCTGCGAATCTCCGCTTTCAACTCACGAAGTGGCTCAGGGCTATATGGATTTGAAAGAACCGTCCATTTATGTTAAGTGTAAAATTAAAACAGGTAAATTTAAAGATGCCGATTTCCTTGTCTGGACTACAACTCCATGGACTCTGCCTTCAAACGTGGCTCTCAGCGTAAATCCGAAACATAAATATGTTTTGATTAAAACTGTGAAAGATGAAAAAATTGTTCTTGCAGAACCTCGTTTGAGCGTGATAAAAGATGAATACGAAATTCTCGATTCTCTAACCGGAAGTGAAATGGAATTCATTGAATACGAACCACTTTTCGATTTCTTCGAACTCGATAAAAAAAGTTATTACGTTACACTCGGCGATTTCGTAACGATGGAAGATGGTACGGGCATTGTTCACATTGCTCCTGCATTCGGTGAAGATGATTATAACATCGGACAGAAATATAAACTTCCTTTATTGCAGGCTGTTGAAAGAAGCGGTCTGTTTAAAAAAGAAGCGGGAAATTATGCTCATAAAAATNNCCCTTATATTATCGACGACCTCAAAGCAGAAGGAAGATTGTATAAAAAAGAAATGTTCACTCACTCTTACCCGCATTGCTGGCGTCATAAAGTGCCTCTGATGTATTATGCGACTGATTCGTGGTTCATTAAGACCACTGATTATAAAGATAAAATGATTGCATTAAATAAAGAGATTAACTGGAATCCTGAAGAGTTCGGGGTTGGCAGATTCGGCAACTGGCTCGAAGAAAATAAAGACTGGGCAATTTCAAGAAACAGATTCTGGGGAACTCCCCTTCCTATCTGGTATTACAAAGATGAAACCGGAAAAGAACATTATGAATGCATCGGAAGCATCGAAGACCTGAAGAAAAAATCTACCAACTTTAATGAAATTTATAATAAAGATTTCTTTGACCTTCATAAACCTTACATAGACAACATAAAAGTTTTATCAACCGATGGTAAGGAAATGCAAAGGGTTCCGGAAGTAATAGATTGCTGGTTTGACAGCGGCTCTATGCCGTTTGCTCAATTCCATTACCCTTTTGAAAATGCAGAATATTTTGAAGCAAATTATCCCGGTGATTTTATTGCAGAAGGTGTTGACCAGACGCGCGGATGGTTTTATTCTCTTCACGCAATCGGAACGTTCCTGTTCGATAAGCCTGCTTATAAAAATTTAATAGTAAATGGTCATATACTCGATAAGTATGGTAAGAAAATGAGTAAGACTCTCGGGAATGTTGTCAATCCTTTTGAAATGTTTGATAAATACGGCGCCGACGTTCTCCGCTGGTATCTTGTCGCAGGCTCGCCAATATGGAAATCGAAACTTTTTAATGAAGATGACCTTAAAGAAATTAAAAATAAATTTTTCGATACATTAATCAATACTTATAAATTTTTTATCATCTACGCAAATCTAATCGGATTTAAATATGATGAAAAAAATATTATTCCTGTTAAGGATAGAAAAGAAATAGATATATGGATAATTTCAAAACTGAATTCGTTAAAGAAAGATTATTCCGAAATGATGAACGGTTATGAAATTACAAAACCTACAAGACTTTTATACGATTTTGCAATCGATGAACTTTCAAACTGGTATGTCAGAAGAAACAGGAAAAGGTTCCGCAGTCCGGAAAATGAAAAAGATAAATTATCTGCGTACCAGACATTATATGAATGCATTTTAAGTATTTTGCAAATGCTTGCACCTGTATCTCCGTTTCTTTCGGATAAGCTTTATCTTGAATTAACCGGAAGCTCCGAATCGATACACCTTGGCAATTTTGATGAATACAGGGAAAGCGATATAAATAAAACGCTCGAGGACCAGATGGAAATGGCGCAACAAATTGTTTATCTTGTCCGTACCGTAAGAGTGAAAAATAATCTGAAAGTAAGACAACCGTTAAAACAATTGTTAATCCCGGTATTTAACCAGGAACAAAAGGAAACGTTGTTAAAAGTGAAAGATATTATTCTCGAAGAAGTAAACGTTAAAGAGCTGAAAATAATCGAAGGCGACTCAGATATTATCAATAAAAAATCGAAACCGAATTTTAAATCTATCGGACCCAAATTCGGAAAGGACGTAAAAAAAGTTCAGGCAATAATAAATAATTTATCCAAAAAAGAAATCAGTGAAATAGAATTAACGGGAAAAATAGAGAAAGAAAATTTCACGTTAACTAATGAAGATATAGAGATTTATACTGAAAATATCGAAGGCTGGATTGTGGAATCCGATAATAATTTGACCATTGCTCTTGATACTAAATTAGATGAAATTCTCGTCGAAGAAGGTATTGTGAGGGAATTTATTAACAGGATTCAGAATTATAGAAAAACAAATGATTTTAATGTTAACGAAAAGATAGTAATAGACCTGAAAGCAACAGATAATATTATGAATGTTGTGAGGAAAAACGTTGATTATATAAAGAACGAAGTGTTTTGCGATTCAATTATTAGCTCGGATAAAGTTGATAATGAATATTTTAATACAGACATCAATGGTGAAGTCTGTAAATTTTATATAAAGAAAATTTAATTTGCAACATATTTTAAAGGAAAAATTATGAAAAAATCAACTGCCAAAAAGAAAACTAAAGTGAAAACTAAAGTGAAAGCAAAAACAATTAAACCTGTTAAGAAAAAAATTGTAAAGAAGCCTGCAAAAGTTGTAAAAAAAGCAGTCAAGGTTTCTAAACCGGTAAAAGTAAAGAAAACCGTTAAAGTTGTTGCAAAGAAAGTTGCAATAAAAGCTAAAAAAGGTTCCGGTAAAAAAAGGAAAATGAGATATACTCACGCTGAACTTCAGCAGTTCAAAGAAATTTTACTTAATGAAAGAAAAGCGATTCTTGAAAGTGCGCGGGCAAATATGAAATCTCTTGTCGATGATGAATCAGGCGACTATGTAGGTGAAAACCTTACTTATTCCACACACATGGCTGAGCAGGGTACTGACGAAATGGAAAGAGAAAAAAATTATATGTTTGTTCAGCGCGATGAAAAATATCTTGGCTACATACAGGAAGCGTTGATAAGAATTGACCAGGGTACATACGGCGTTTGTATCGACTGTATCGATATACCTAAAAATTTGTGCGACACGTGTCCATTGATTCCGAAGGAAAGACTTGAACTTGTTCCGATTACACAGCATTGCATCGAATGCAAAAAATTGAGAGGGTAAGCGTATTTGAGAATTCTGTATTTTTCATTTTTTATAGTTATAGTTGACCAGGTAACAAAATTTTTTGTCAAGGGTCTGAATATCCCCTCGCTGGGAATCGCACTGAAAGGTATTAACTACGGTTCCAGTGTTAATGTTATAGATAAAGTATTCCAGCTAACATATATCGAAAACCCCGGAATAGCTTTTGGAATTGAATTCGGCGGAAAACCTCTGCGTGCTATAATCACACTCGTTGCAACAATCATGATAATTTATTTAATTTATAAAAATCGTAACAAAGGATTATTTGTCAGATTAGCTTATGCTTTCGTTCTCGGAGGAGCTTTGGGTAACCTGATTAACAGGATGTTTGATGGTTTGATTTATGGCACCGACTCGTTTTTATATGGTAACGTTGTAGATTTTTTTCATATTCCCGGACCTGTCGTGCATTTGTTAGGAAGGACTTTTTATTCGTGGCCCGTATTTAATATTGCCGATATATCGGTTACTATAGGATTTTTAATGTTAATTTTCGGTTATAATAAATTCTTCGTTAAAAAAAGTGATGACGTTATCGAAACTTCAGCAGGATTGGAAAATAATACTGATGGCACAATTTCAGAAAATTCCATCATTCAGCAATGTTGTAAATTGTAAATAAATAAGGAAAAGAAATTTTTGAGAATATTATATTTTTCATTTTTTGTAGTTTTAGTTGACCAGGTAACAAAATTTTTTGTTAAAGGCTTGAACATCCCTTTCCTTGGATTACATATCAAAGGAATGAGCTATGGCGCGAGCATAAATATAATTGATAATTTTTTCCAGATTACTTTTATTGAAAATCCCGGTATGGCTTTCGGACTGGAATTCGGAGGCAAATTAACACTTTCGATTTTTACCATCTTTGCAACTCTGATGATAATTTATCTTATTTATAGAAATCGAAAAGAGAGCCTGTATATGCGGTTTTCACTGGCTTTTATCTTGGGTGGTGCCGTTGGTAATTTGGTCGACAGAATTTTTTATGGTGTCATTTATGATTATTCACCAATCTTTTATGGTAAGGTAGTTGATTTTTTCCACGTTATTATTCCCGATTTTAAATTGTTCGGAAAGACTTTTTATTCATGGCCTATTTTTAATGTAGCCGACGTTTCCGTTACAATCGGATTTATTCTGATTCTGTTCGGCTATAAATCAATATTCCATAAAAAAAGTGATGAAGTTGAAACACCCTCCATCACTTCAGAAAATCAAACCGAAGTTAATAATTCAAATACTGAAAATCTCTACGGAATACAAAAAGAAACCGACCAACACTATATCAATTAAATGCTCTTGTTCTTAATTTAACATTTNNCGGGATAACATTTAACATTGCGCTTTAGCGCCCGAGACCATCAAGATATTCTTTTTTCGCCAAAAGTTGTTCTTCGTTTTCAATATGATTCGGATCCGGAACGCAGCAATCAACAGGACAAACTGCAGCGCACTGAGGTTCATCGTGAAATCCTTTGCATTCCGTACATTTATCCGGAACAATATAAAAGAATTCGTTTGAAAAATATCCTTTTGCTCCCGAAGGTGCTTCATCGTTTTCCGTGTAATCTTTTCCTGCTAATGACCAGGTTGCACCGCCTTCGTATATTGCCGTGTTTGGGCATTCAGGCTCGCAGGCCCCGCAGTTAATGCATTCCGACGTTATTACTATAGACATGATATATTCCTTTTTATTTTATTATTGATTTTTATTTTATTAAAGTCATTTTTTTCGTTTCTCTGTAATTCCCTGCATTCATAACATAAAAATATAATCCACTCGGAAGCTGGTTACCCGTAAATGGAACTTCATATACTCCCGATTGTAATTTTTCATTTACAAGAGTCGCAACTTCTTTCCCTATAATATTATATACCTTCAACCTCACAAATCTTGAATCTTTAATCTGAAATCTTATAATCGTCGACGGGTTAAACGGATTCGGATANNATTCGGATAATTCTGACTCAAATCATATTTTCCGGCTGTATTATTATTTTCGGAAATATAAGTTGGTAACGGACTTCCGGCATTTACCCAGCAAGTATAAATTAATGTTGCTAAAAACTTAGATGAATTTTTAAACATTAATGAAGTCCAGTTCCCGACCATTCCCCAAAGCGTATCATAATACAAAGTGCTGTTCGTGTTTCCTGCTATTACGTGCGCCAGACTATCCGCTCTTAAAACAGAATCTACATATTTATAATTTGAATATAAATAATTAAATACAAATGTATTTATATTCGGAACATAATTTATTGGTTCGGTAAAACATAACAAATTAGCAGAATCTCTCGCAATCATATTTGTCTCATAACGTGAGTGAACTCCGCTTGAAAAATTAGTTCTGCCGTCATAATTTGTAGTAATATGAAGCGGCTGGTGTGAATCGCCGACATAATGTCCTAAATCCGCAGCCTTCAGCATTGCAAGATGCCAGTTCCCTGCTAAAAATGCATTCTTCAATGAATCGCAATAATTAATAATTGCGAATGGTACGTAACCCCTTGTAGTGACTGTAGTTAATCCGTAAATGGCAACTAAAGAATCCCAGGTTTGAGGTATCCTTCCATTTGCCATAAATTCGGGATAATCATCTATATCGATATAATGCCTGTACTGTTCCGTCGGATCCGAGCTTTTCCTGTTATCCGCATCCGATGCGTGTGCTACAAGCGTATCTCTCCAACTCTGAAAATAATTCATAGAAGGCAGAAAAAATATAGTACATTTTCGGTTTATTATTTTATGACCAACACTTCCCCATCCTACCAAAAAGAACGATGTAATTACAACTAAAAAGATGTAAACTTTTTTAACAATAATTTTTTTCAATTTAAATTTTCTAACATTAATTTCTAAAAAACGATTACAAAAATATANNAAATAGTTAATTTAATCAACAGTCCATTTATAAACAGGTGTATAAAATACATACAATTGAACTTAATATAAACACTAAACTGAATACATTTAAATTTGTTGAACGTTATTTTTGTATTATTTACTGTTATTTTACGATTTCGCCATTATTATTTGGATTCTTTTTCTGCTTAAAAAAGGTTAAATTTAATGATTATTAGAAAATAAAAATTGAATAAATGCTTAAGCTTTTAACTAAACTATTTCCATCGAAACACATAAAAGACGTAAAAATAATAGAGCCCATAATTGCTGAAATAAATGCATTTTATGATGAATATCAATCGCTTTCTGACGATGAGTTAAGGACAAAGACTCAGGAATTAAAGGACAGAATCAATGAAAGTGTTTCGGAAATAGAAAACAGGATGAATGAATTGCGTGAAAAGCTGAAGGAAGATATACCTCACGACGAAAGAAATGATGTTTATGATGAACTTAGTGACCTCGAAAAAGAATACGATGAAACTATTAAAACTAAACTCGATGAGTTACTGCCTGAAGCATTTGCAGTAGTAAAAGATACTTGCAGAAGACTTTGCGGAAAAGAATGGGAAACCGCGGGTACAAAAGTTCAATGGAATATGGTTCCATTTGACGTACAATTAATCGGTGGTATAGTACTTCACCAGGGTAAAATTTCGGAAATGGCAACAGGTGAAGGTAAAACGCTTGTTGCTACTCTTCCAATGTTTCTAAATGCATTAGTCGGAAAAGGCGTGCATCTTGTGACTGTTAACGATTATCTTGCAAAACGTGACAGCGAATGGATGGGAGAAATATTCAAATTCCACGGGATGACTGTCGGTGTAATTTTAAATGATATGGATNNACTTACGGCACGAATAATGAGTTTGGTTTTGATTATCTAAGAGATAATATGGTTGTTGATAAAGAACATCTTGTTCAAAGAAAACATTTCTACGCAATTGTTGATGAAGTTGACTCCGTGCTTATAGATGAAGCACGTACTCCTCTTATCATTTCAGGTCCAATCGATGCTCCGTCACATAAATTTGATGAGATGAACCCGAGAATTAAACGAATTGTCGAAGCACAGAAAACTCTGATTAATTCTATGATGGGTGAGGTTGAAAAAATTATGGCAAATGAAAGCCGCTCAAAAGATGATACAGAAAAAGCAGGGCTATTTTTATTCCGTGGGTATAAAGGCTTACCTAAACATAAACGTTTGCAGAAACTTCTTGCCGAACCTGATAATAAAAAATTGATGCACGATACCGAAATGTTTTATAACAGGGACCAGGCAAGAAATATGCACGTTGTTGATGATGAACTCTATTTTGTTGTTGATGAAAAATCACACGTTACTGATTTAACCGAAAAGGGCAGAGAATATTTAGCTCCATCTTCGCAGGAAAAAGATTTCTTTACGCTACCTGATTTAGGAACTGAAGATGCACATATCGAAAATGATGAATCACTTTCAGTCGAACAGAAAGAAATTGAAAGAGAAAAAATTTATAAAATATATTCCGAACGATCGGACAGACTTCATACAGTTGAACAGTTATTAAAGGCTTATGCCTTATACGATAAAGATGTTGAATATGTTGTTCAGGATGATAAGATTATGATTGTAGATGAATTCACAGGAAGAATACTTCACGGCAGAAGATATTCCGAAGGACTTCATCAGGCGATTGAAGCTAAAGAAGGCGTTAAAGTTGAAAGGGATACGCAAACATTAGCAACAATTACACTGCAAAATTATTTCAGACTTTACAAAAAATTAGCAGGTATGACAGGAACCGCAGAAACCGAAGCGACGGAATTTTTCGATATTTATAAACTGGATGTGGTTGTTATACCTACCAATATGCCCTGCGTGAGAACGGATTTCAACGACCAGATTTACAGAACCAAGCGCGAGAAATTCAACGCCGTTATTGATGAAATAACGAAGATGAAGGAAATTTTAAGACCTGTTCTTGTCGGAACAACATCTGTTGAAGTTTCAGAAACCATATCACGTTTATTAAAACGTCGCGGCGTTACACACGAAGTATTAAATGCAAAACAGCATCAACGTGAAGCACAAATCGTAGCCAATGCGGGTTTACCGGGAGCAGTTACAATTGCAACAAATATGGCAGGACGCGGTACAGACATTAAACTCGGTCCCGGTGTTGCTAATGTAGGCGGTGTGCATATTATTGGAACAGAGCGTCACGAATCAAGACGAATTGACAGACAGTTAAGAGGTCGTTCAGGCAGACAGGGTGACCCGGGTTCTTCAAGATTTTTTATTTCACTTGAAGATGATTTAATGAGACTCTTCGGAAGCGAAAGAATTGCAGGAATCATGCAGCGATTTGGCGGATTTGAAGAAGGTCAGGCAATCGAGCATAAAATGATTACAAATTCGGTCGAGCGTGCGCAGAAAAAAGTCGAAGAGAATAACTATGCAATCAGGAAACGTCTTCTCGAATATGATAATGTAATGAACGAACAGCGTAAAATCGTTTACGAAAGAAGAAGACAGGCACTTATGGGTGAAAGGTTAAAAGATGATTTGTTTGAAATGGTTGAGAGTAATATTGAAGAAATGGTTGCTAAATTTCTTCCTGAATCTGACCTTGATGGATTGAAGGATGAGGTTCAACGAACATTTTTAGTCAGGCTCGATTTAACTCCTGAAAAATTCATAAAACTCGGTGAAGCCGGAACAAAAGAATTAATTTTATCGGAAGCGCGTGCCTTTTATAAAAGGAAAGAAGAAAGATATGGAAATGATTTGATGGGTCAGATTGAACGCTTTGCAATGCTGAGTATCATAGATGAAAAATGGAAAGAACATTTGCGTGAAATGGATGACCTGAAAGAAGGAATTAACTTCCGTGCTTATGGTCAGAAAGACCCGTTGATTGAATATAAAATGGACGGGTTTAAGATATTTCAGGTAATGCTGGATTCCATTTCGGTCGATGTAATTAATTTTATATTTAAATTTACAACACAGACACCGGAAGAAGCTAAAAGTCTTGAAGTTCAACGCAAGACCGGAACTCAACGCATGCAGACCGTAAAAGCATCATCCGAAGGTATGGGATATATCGGGAACCTGCAGCCGGAAGAAAACGAAGCGGCAAGAACAGGTAAAAAACAACCGGTTAAAGTGACGCCAAAAGTCGGACGTAATGACCCTTGTCCTTGCGGAAGCGGGAAAAAATACAAGAATTGTCACGGTAAAAGCCTATAATTTTGAACGCTATTCTCATTCCCGGTCACTCGACCGGGAATGAATTTATCACCAAATAGCAAAATAATTATTCGGAATATGTATTCATCTGAATTATTAGATAAAATAGATAACTGGTCTAAAAATAAGTTAGTTAACTTGGATGACTTAAAATTTATTATTGATAATTCAAGTGAAGAAGAGTTTAAGCAGATAATTTTCACGGCAAAATTTCTAAAAGGTATGCTGAACATATTAACCGGGAACAAAGCATCCAAAACGGAGAAAATGAAATTGATACCGGAATACACTAAGAATATTTCCGAACTAACTGACAATCTTAAAACCATTATTTCCCGAACTCCAGATAGCGATGAATTCACACCTGACTATTTTCAAAACAAATACTTAGATTTAAATCAGACTTCGATGCAAAACTTCACCTCGCTGATATCCGATTTAGCAATCTGTAAAGATTATTTTAATGACCAAAAGAGCTAAAGATTTTAATTCGCTCCTGTTAATTTTATTTTTTATTTTCTACCACACTCCTTTTTTGTTTCAATAAATTATGAGCCTTCTCAGCCTGAAGCATAAATATTTCCAGTTTAGATTGAGTAATTTGCGGGAATGCATTTCCATCCGTTTCAACATAAAGAAACGGAAGTATAACGAGCTCATCGGGATACCCGTTTTTCTCGATACCCATTGCCCTGTACTTACCTTCCATTGTCATTTCCTTATTTAATATCGCTTCAGAAAGCCTGCTCGGAATGCAATTGAAAGGACCTATCGATATAACCCCGCACGCTTCATCTAAAATTTCTCTCATAGACAGTCCCACGGTCAATAAACCTTCACCAATAAGTTTTTCAGATACAAGATGCTTACCGAAATTAATTGTCTTATCGATATCTATCATTTCAAATTTATACAAATTAGATTTCTCGAGAATTTTCTTAATCTTTTTTTCTATCTTTCTCTGCACTTTATCTTTTATTAAAAGAAGTGATTTATTTTTAAGATTTGATTTTTCGAGAATATTATATTTTAACATATAATTTGTATAATATACGTATTCCGTTATCGGGGCAGTTTTAACTACAAAGCCATTATCTATTAGATATTTAACGACTTCACCCCGTGAAAATTCCTCACGCCTGACGTATATTTCGCCAACAAGAGAAATTATCTTAGCTTCCGATAAAGGAGTTTTAAGCTCGATAGAAGATAATTTTAATGCTGATTTTTCAAGTTGGTAGAAAATATTTTTAATCTTTCCTTCTTCAAATGTATTTAATATCTGAGACCACTCATTGTTTAATATCTGAATTGCTTCCTCTTTATCTTTTGCAAGTGTAAAAATAACATTTTCAATATCGTGAATCACATCTGCAATCATCATAGAAATCCATTGTTTCTTGAAGAAATCAGAACCGAAATCGTCAAAAGCATTTTCATCATCCATAGACAAAACGCCGACGTTGCTTAAATTAAGTTTTTTAATAATATCTTTGAGCATGATAATATATTGTCCCTGCCTGCAAGGTCCGTATCCGTGAGGCATGAAGAACAAAATTTTTTTCTTCCCATCATGATATTTTTCAAGATATTCGGTTAGAGAGCCGGTTGTCAAAATAAACGGCAAACATTCTTTACAGGTTGTGAGTCCCCTGCCCTCTTTTAATGTATCAAAAGTTGGAACAGGCAAAGGTCTGCAATTGATATTCATCGAACGGCAAATTGCAGAAAATGCATCAGCGCTAAAATGACCCATCGAAGGAATTAAAACTTCAACTTCAGGAGAAGTCAATTTAAATGTGTTATTGTTTTCATCAACAACGGAGAGTTTATTATTTTGATTTATAATCGAAAGCGGTTTATGAGTTTTAATTTCAAAATGATTCTTTTTATTCTTTGCCAGTGTATTATAATTTTTTATAATATCGAGCGCCGCATCAATTCTTGTATCCACGCCCACATCTGCAGAATGGCTGTCGAGTTCCAGGGTAAGAGAAGGTTTACTTCCCATAATACTTCTGAAATACGAAAGTATGAAAGAATCGGGACCGCAGGAGAAATTTGTTATGAACACTCCGAACAATTGTTTATGCTTCGCAACAAGTCTCGCATTCGATAAAATCTGGTTACCGCTGTACCAGTACATATTTTCATAAGATTTTCTTATATCGTTAGGCAGGAAATCGTGAGGTATTATTGTAATATTTTTTGAAGCAAATTTATGAGGTATATTTAAATTCGCTTCTTTTGCAAAAGCATTATACGACCTTCCGAAAAGCACCATAGCTATTTTATCCTTATCCTCTTCAAGTTCCCTGAGCACTTTTGCCCCGATTGATTTAAAGTCTTTTTGCATATCAGAATATATTCCGAACGCATAATCAAATGCATCGTCGGATAAATTTTTGCTTTTACCGAGCATCTTCGCTATTTCAGAAAATGTATTTTTCAGGTGATTTCCTTTGAGGCTGAAATCAATCACAGGAGAAATTAATTTCGATTTAATTTCATCCCTAAAAGTTGATTTAAGGAAATAACATTCACCCTGTACGAAGACGCACAACCGGTTATATCGATTTTCACTTTGCGATTCCATTTGAGTTATGTGCGGCAGGAAAATATAATCTGTTTTTTTTTCGAGCAAATTCTGAAAATAACCGTGAGATATTTCGACCGGATAACAAAAAGATGATTGAATTTTATCACTGCCTTTAGCATCGATATTATCTGCCAATACAGTTTCCAGACCAAGATTTGTGAAATAATGATAATAAAGCGGGTATAAAGTATTTGTTAATAAACTTCTTGATATTCCAATCGTCTTGCGATTATTACAAGCAATCGAATCATAGTTTGTTTTTTCCGGTTTAGAATATTTTTTAAAAACTAAATCCTGCCTGATTGTCACGAGATTATGTTTCCCGGTATCGGATTTAATATTTAATCTTTCGTTATAATATTTATTGCAGGCACCACCAAACGGATAATTTTTGCCTTCGACCTCTATCATAGCAATGCTGCATTTCCTGTCGCACTTTTCTTTTCCGCCCGCACAAATAAATTCATTGCCGTATTTAAATTCCCGGTTAATTAAATTATCGAGATTGAAAATTTGTTTTTCGAGTAACCCGAGATTTATTCTATTTTTAATTTCAAGAGCAACGCCGAAAGCGCCCATTAATCCGGGTTCGGGAGGCACAATGATTTCTTTATTTATCAGGTTCGCCATAGCACAGGGCACGGCTTTGTTATAGCATACTCCGCCCTGCATAAATACTTTTTTACCAACAGGTCTGTTTCCTTTTACACGGTTGACATAATTCATACAAATCGAATAAACAAGTCCTGCAACAATATCTTCTTTTGATGCTCCTTCGTGCGAAGCATTTTTAATATCGCTGGAAATAAATGCCGCGCACTGGTCATTAAAATTAAGTGCGCTCTTTGCCTTAAAAGCTATGTCACCAATATCTTTATAAAAAATATTAAGAGTTTCCTTTGAGGCTTCTTCCAAAAATGAGCCTGTTCCCGCCGAGCAAGCTTCGTTCATCGCATAATCACTTGCAATACCGTTCGTCAGATGAGTATATTTTGCATCCTGCCCGCCAATCTCAAAAATAGTATCGACATCTTCATCAAAATAAGCCGCCGCAACGGCGTGTGCGATAATTTCATTTACAACTCCCTTTGTCAATGCGTGCAAAGCTGAAATATGCCTGCCTGAGCCCGTCGTACCCAATCCGATTATTTCTACATTACAGTTTATTTGCTCTTTGAGTTTAATGTAACACTCAATCGATGCCTGTATAGGATTTCCGTTTGTTCTTAAATATTCCGATGCAATAACAGCATCATCATCCATTTTCATCAAAACAGCTTTCGTAGTTGTTGAGCCTACATCAAGTCCGATAATACATTTGTCACCCTCTTTAGCTTTACTTTTAATTAAAGATTTAAATATTACTTTTGATTTACCGTTGGAAATTGGCTCTAATAGTGGAAAGTTGTGTGTGTGATTTTTAAAGATGTTATTTTTATTCAGCTTTGAATATTTTTTTAGCCCTATCAGACTTGCTCCGAGTGCCTCAAAATAAGATGATTCTTTAAGAACAGATACGTCAGGATATTTTTCTCGTATATAATTTACTACACTTCTGTTGTGTGATACGCCGCCGAGCAATACAACTCTATTGGATTTTTGTTTTGTAAGAAGTTCGATTGTTTTATTTGCAATCATCTTAGAGAGACCCGAAACAACATTTCCTTTTGNNATGCGTGAGTGCAATCGCTTTTACAAAAGACGCTGCACCGACCGGAAACTATGTACGGATTTCCGTTTTCCGAAAGTTCAATAGCTTCACCGGCAGATAAATCCATTCTTCTGATTTGCTGAAGGAAAAACTCGCCCGTACCTGAGGCGCACTTATTACCCGTTATAACGTTCGTTACATTACCTTTTTCGTCTATGCAGTAAACAATAAAATTTTCACCGCCAAGGCTTGCAAGTGCATACTCTTTTCCTGTTAATTTTAAAAATTTAATTGATTCTTCTATAGCTTCGGGCTCTGAAACTGAAATTGAATTGATGAGGTTTTTGAATTTTCTGCCTGTGGCAATAACAGAATAATTTGTTAAATCATTTTCATTAAAATAATTTAACAAAACACTCTTGGGGTTTCCTTCGTGTGGTATTGAAATTTTTTCTAAAATTTTTACAAAACCATCATCATCACTTGCTTTAACGAAGGATATTGTTGATGCTCCGATACATATTCCGAGGGAGTATTTTATCATATTCTGTTTTACGATTCTTCATTTTATTATAGCATTAACACACTTTTTAGAACTATATATCGCACTTTCTATCGTAGAGGGCAGGCCTGTGTCAGTCCAGTCCCCTGCTACTAAAAAATTTTTTAAACCGCAAGTGCAGGATATTCTATATTTAAAACTCTCCGTATCGGGTATGAATGTTGCTCTTTTTTCTTTTATTACCTTATAACCCGATATTTTGATTTTTTCAAAACCATCTATACACTTTGCCAAATCAGCTTTGCAAATATTAAATATGTCCTCATTATTCATTTCGGAAATATTATTTTTCAATACATCGGCACCGCTGATTACAATCGATAAATGTTTTACTCCTTTTAAGAAAATCCATTGAGCTGTGGTGCCTATCAGTCCAATCATCAATTTTTCACTTAATTCTTTAAAACAATAATTTATATCGTTTTCAAAAAATATGTGTACGGAAATAATAGTGGAGCTTTTTAAACCTCCTGTATCAACAAAATATTTATTAAAATCATCAAAAGCAAATAATTTATTAAATGAGTAAAAAGGCACTGCCGATACATAATAATCAAAGAACATTTCATTTCCGTTTTCCAATACCAGGCTTTTGACCTTTTCGTTCTCAATCAGAATTTTATTAATCCTTGTATTTTTTTTAAACTTAACTGAATTCTGCTTAAAATAATTTTCAGACGGATTAATAAACAATTCGTTCAGGTCTGTTTTTGGAATCAGCAATGCTGAACTAAATTTTGTTTCGAGCCCTTTTTTTATCATATCGGTAAATATCTTAGCGGACACATTTTCAGCCGATGTGTTGAAAACCGCATAGATAAACGGATTCCAGAAATATTTAAACAGGTTTTCGGTTTGCCCGATATTAATTAATATTTCTTTCGCATTATCATATTTAAGCAATCCAGAATTAGCTTTAATTAGTTTTCTTAACTTTAATATCGAAAACTTATCTTTCAATCCAAAGCCCTTGAATTTCAAAAGACCTAAAAATATATTCAGAGGAGTGAAAACATCCGGGCAATATAATTTAAATTGCCCTTTTTCAGTATTTAAAAAATCAATTTCAAGGTTCTTCTTGATTTCTATTAAATCTGATGAACCGATAATATTTAAAAAATCAAAAGTATTTTCATACCATCCGGCTAATATATGCTGACCGTTATCCAGATATTGTCCCGAATCATTATCGTACCAGCTGTAAGTTCTGCCGCCCAGCTTCGGAGATGCTTCAAATAAACTGACATCGAAACCTTTTTCATTTAAAAATACAGCTGAAGATATTCCCGCTAAACCACCTCCTATGATTCCTACACTTTGCGTCATATATTATTCATATTTTCCATTTATCAACCAAATATTTTATATTTGAGCAAAACTGAAATTGCAATTAATAATTTATTTATTCCTGATATTCTAACAGGTTTACTGAATACATCGTAATCAACATCTTCAATTTTTTTTAATATCCTGCTGTACGTTTTTTCCATTATAAGCGCAGGAACCATATTTTTTTCGTCCTCTTTCACCAGGTCACATTTTGCTTTTTTATAATATTCATTTGTTCTTGCGATTTCAAATTTCATTAATGATTTAAAATTCTCATTAACTACTTTTACTTTTAAGTCGGATTCTCTGTAATTGAATTTAGATAAATCATCAAGCGGAAGGTATATTCTACCGACAGAAGCATCTTTATGAACATCCCTTAAAATATTTGTGAGCTGAAATGCAATCCCGAGGTTAATTGCAAAATCAATTGTCTTTTCATTTGTAAAACCAAATATTCTGATTGTCATCAGTCCTACGGTTGAGGCAACATAATAACAATATTGATATAAGTCTTCGAAAGTTTTGTACCTGTTTTGAACAAGGTCAAGTTCCATTCCTTTTATTAAATCAAAAAAAGGTTCATCAGGAATTTTGAATTTGATTTTAATATTATTTAAATCTTTAAGCAATAAATAATCTGTGCCTGATTCAAAAGTTTTTATTAATTCATTTTTCCATTGGTTCAAATTAATTTTTTTCTGTTCGGTGGTCGAATTCTCTTCATCCACGATATCATCCGTTTTTCTGCAAAACGCATATATCGTTTTCAATGCTTCCCTTTTTTCTTCAGACAACAGGAATGTGGAGAATAGAAAATTGGTTTTGCTATTCTTCATCACCTGTTGTGTATCTATGTTTATCAAATCTGGCATATATTAATTAATATTTTTGTACCCTCAGTATTGTCATCCCCGAATGTGCGTTCTTTGCATCCCGATGTTCTTTATCGGGGCTCCTGTCGGGGATCTCCTGCCTTATGGTTCATTATAAAAATTCACCTTTCCATTTTGTCATCCCTTTATTTGTGTCGGGGAGTCTCCTGTT
>PNBM01000024.1 GCA_003135995.1 Ignavibacteriota bacterium
TATGATAATCAGAATTATCAAAAAGAGTTTTTCAAAGAAATAAAGGGATTAATACATGCTGAAGATAAAGTTTATACAACAGGTCAGATTTTTTTACCAAAGATTTATCTTGACAATAGGGAAATTCTCTCATTTGAGAAATTCTCAGAACCATCAGATTTACCCCTAAACGCATATGTAATTATTACTTATGGCATGCTGATGTCTGGTATAGACAAAACGNNCACAGCATTGCGGGTTAATATATCAAAGTGGCGATTATTATTTGTACAAGAGATAACTACAACTATCTTTCATACTTGAAAAGGATTATTTCTAAATTAATTTCATGTCAACTGTTAAACATATAATACAGCTTGCCAGACCTGATTTGACGAAACATGATATTGCTGAAGCAATAAGAGTGCTGAATTCGGGTATGTTGGTACAGGGGAAAGAAGTAAAATGTCTGGAAAACAGAGTTTCAGGGTATTTAAAAACCGGGTATTGTAGTGCGGTTTCGAATGGCACTGCAAGTCTTCATTTGGCTCTTATTGCTCTTGGGATTGGTCCTGGTGATGAAGGNNCAGCGAATGTTGTCGAATTAGCAGGTGCTAAATGTGTTTTTGTTGACACTCACCAACGGTTTTTTAATATTGATGAATCAAAAATAGAAGAACATATTTCTTCTATGACAAAAGCGATAATACCAGTACATGAATTCGGTCTTTGCTCTGATATGCGGGCAATTATGAACCTTGCAGAAAAATATAACCTGAAAGTCATTGAAGATGCAGCTTGTGCCTTAGGCGCTACATTAAATTCTAAGTTTGCAGGAAGTTTTGGACATTTTGGCTCATTTTCGTTACATCCCAGAAAAGCTATTACATCAGGTGAAGGGGGATTGTTAGTTACTTCAGATTCAAAATTAGATNNATAGAACCTGATTCAAATCCACAGAACTTTATTGCAGCAGGTTTCAATTACAGAATGACAGATTTTCAGGCTGCTCTGGTATCCAGCCAATTCTTGCGACTTGAAAAGATTATTGAGAATAGAGCAAAATTAGCATCAATATATTTTCATGAAATTCATAATCCCATAATAAGACTACCTGAAATACCAATGGGAGCTATACATACCTGGCAAACATTTCATATTTTACTTGAGAATGAAAAACAAAGGGAAAAGCTTCTGGAATATCTTAAAATTAAAGGTATAATGTCAAATTATGGAGCTCAATGTATTCCGGCAATGACTTATTATAAAAACAAATACGGACACAAATCAGAAATNNCTATATAATCAGCTTAAAGAAGACCAGGTTCAATTCATTTCCAAAACAATTAACAATTTCGGTTAATATGCTCCATAACAAAAAAATATTTATCACAGGCGGTGCCGGGTTTATTGCAAATAATCTTATTCGCCATTATATTGAGAACAATAATATAACAGTTTATGACAATTTTCATCGTGATACTCTTAGCAGAAGTGGTTACTCTAAACATCCAAATATAAGAATTATTAAAGGCGACGTATTGGATTATGCTTTTCTGACCAAATCGATGGAAGGTGCAGAAATTGTAATACATGCTGCCGGAATAGCAGGTATTGATACCGTGATAATAAATCCTGTTCATACTATGCAGGTGAATATGATCGGTACAGCAAATGCCCTTGCTGCCGCACAAACTAATGGGATAAAAGATCGGTTTGTTGATTTTTCCACTTCNNTGTAACAGTTGCCGGTTCTGCAGGAGAGGCCCGTTGGACTTATGCTGTCTCAAAACTTGCCGGAGAACACCTGGCACATGCATATTACCGGCAATGCGGACTGCCTTGTGTTACCGTAAGGCCATTTAATGTATATGGCCCCGGACAGACCGGGGAAGGAGCCTTACAAATTTTCATTAAAAGAGCATTGAAAAATGAAACTCTAAAAATTGATGGCGATGGCAACCAGATCAGAGCCTGGTGTTATATTGAAGATTTTATTGATTGCCTGGTAAGATGTATTGAAGACCCAAAAGCCATTGGTCAGAGTTTTAATATTGGTAATGCAAGAGCTGTGATTACTATTTTAGGTTTGGCACAGACAGTATGCAGGGTGTTAAAATCCGATTCCCAAATTATCCATGTACCTCCTTTATCGGCGGATATTGCGATTCGAATTCCCAGTGTTGATAAAGCAAATGAAATTCTCGGGTTTAAGGCAAAAGTAGATTTGGAAGAAGGAATTCTCAAAACAGCTGAATGGATAAAGTCAATTGTTTATTAATATATTGAGATGAAATAAATATAAACACCTCATAATTAATCTGCAAACGGATTAAATTATTTGTTGTTTTTTCATAAAAAATTAAATACCAAAAAATAATATTTCGAAAGAATGAACAGATTGGCAAGACTAATTAAAAACTCATTCAACAAGTTTCAGATAAATTTAAAAGGCAAAGAAGTATTAACTGAAGCTGCCANNAATAATTCAAAGTTTAGAGGAATTTGATTTAGGGAATATTGATGTTGTTACAAACACAGGCTTTGTTCGACCAATAAATAAATTGATTATAGACAAGTTAAAATCTGATTGCATTATTCCTCTGATGTGGGAGCCTTGGGAATTCAGGCCAGATGATTTAGATTTAGAATCAGCCAACCGAAAAGGAATTAAAGTTTATGGGACAAATGAATCTGATAATCGGTTACAAACTATGCATTACATTGGATTAACTGCGCTATATTTTTTGCTTAAAGAAAAGAGAACTCCCTTNNTCAATAAAGCGATTGAAGGAGAATTAAAAAAATTGAATTACTCTGTTTCATGTTTTTTGACAGGTGAATTTAATTCTTCGGATATTAGTTTTTATGATACAATTATAGTTGCTGAATATATTAATCCTGATATGATTATTGGAAATCTTGATAGCGCCAAAATTGTAAGTTCAGCTTTTAAAAGGGACCAATTAATTATTCACATCTCAGGGAATGTAGATTTTAATTCAATAACATGTAAACATTATCCTGATGAACCTGCTCGATTTGGTTATATGAGTTATACTACTGATTTTATTGACCCAGTGGCTGTTTTTGATTTACATGCTGCGGGATTGNNGAAATCAAAAAAACTAAAAGGTCCGATGTTTAAAGAATTCATGGAAAAAAATTTTCCATCATTGGCATTTGAAAAGGACAAATTCTGGTAACAAATGGCTGAAATCAAAATTATTAAATATACTCCGGACTATTTTGATAAATGGAACACATTTATAGAGTCATCCAATAATGGAACAATTTTTCATCGACTTGATTTTTTAGCATATCATGGGAGAAAATTTCTGAATAATGAACATCATTTAATATTCTTAAAAGGGGAGCACATTTTTGCAGTAATGCCTATGGCAATTTTTGAGATAGAAGGGAGAATAATTGCAAAATCACCATTTGGTGGAAGCTATGGGGGAATTGTTACAAGGGAAGTAACTAATTATTCGACTAGTAAAAAAATTATTACACTACTAATAGATTATTTAAACAAGATTGCGGCAGATGAAATTATCATTACAGATCCACCATCTTTTTTAAGCAAAGTTCCAAGTGACACTTTATTGTTCAGTTTTTTAGAGGAGGGATTTAAAATAACCAATTCGGATATTTCTAGTATTGTTACTTTAGATGATCAGAAGATTGATAATGGGATGTTCACTACAAGAGAGAGAAACGTTGCAAGGAAGGCAAGGAAGGCAAGGAAGGCAAATGTGATTGCAAAATTTAATCAATCCATAGAAGATTTTTGGATGGTAATGGAGCTTACTTTTCAAAAGCATAACGCAAAACCAACACATGTTTATAACGAATGGAAATATCTTTGTGAAAAATTTCCGAATAGATTCTGGAATGATGTTGCCTATATTGATAATAAACCAGTTGCTGGAATAGGGCATATCAAGATTAATGNNTCCTCTTTCTATCTTTGTAATGATCCAGAGTTTTATGAAACACAAGCACTTTCATTATTAATATATGAATCTTTACTTCAGGCTCAAAGTATTGGATACAAGAGGTTTGATTTCGGTACATCCTCCGTTAATATGGTTGCCAGAGAGAATATCTTTCGCTTTAAAGAAAGTTTTGGAGCAATTGGAGTTTTCAGACATACACTTCAACTAGAATTTTAGTAAAAATGATCTTTATTCCTAAACTAATCGAATTTGTATTTTTTAAAGTAATTCCACTTGGGATTAAATCTTACTCAAAAAGATTTTTGAGGTTTTTAGCCATGTACTATCCAGATGCCGAAATAAGGAAAAGGTGCTGGATTAGAACCGATGTTAAATTAGGTGTTGGCNNTTTTAGAAAATGAATGTCTATTGGAAATTGGTGATAATTGTTCAGTTGCTCCTGGGGTTGTTTTTGCTCCGGATTCGACTCATAATAATTCTAAAATTTTAAGGGACACAGGATTATTGGTTCAATTTGAAAAGAGAGGGAAAATAATTATTGGCAATGATGTGTGGATTGGAGCAAATTGCACATTTTTACCTGGTGTAAGAATCGGTAATTGTTGCATAATTGGAGCAAATTCTCTTGTTAATAAAGATATCCCGGATTTTACTTTAGCCTTTGGCAATCCTGTTAAAATAGTCAAAGATATTCGCACATAAATAGTAATATTAGTCTTTTAAGTCAAGAATCAAATTATGCTTACTTGCATTATATCTAATTTTACCAGTAAGCGGAGAATACATTTTACTTTTGTGCATGAGACATAAACTAAGCAATAATTGAAACAAAATAAAGTTTTTGTTGGTCCGGGTAATATTGCAGGTAGTGCTATTTCTGTTGCAAAATCTTTAAGGCTTGTAGCANNGTGTAGGAATCGATGCAATATCCTTCTCATATAATGCCCATCCATTCGGTTATCCTTGTGATTATGATAATGTTTTATTTGAAAATCCTTTTAAAAAGCAGGATCGTTTTCTTTTTCAAAAAATTGTACTTAATAAATATACCTTAAATATTATATGGGCATTTCAAAAGCTGGTTCTATTTACTTATGCGCTATTAAAATATGATACTTTTATTTTTATTTCTCATGAAACCTTCTTTAACAATAATAAAGATTTATGGGTTTTAAAATTTTTTAAGAAAAAAATTGCTTTTTTATTCGTAGGTTGTCCTGAAAGAGACCCAACAGATATAATAAACCAGATAGACAGAGGAATTTGTTCATATTGTCAGGATGAAGGAATGCAGAACAATCTGAACTGTTACAATGCAAATAAAAAAAAGAAAAAAATTGAAGCTATTTCGGGTTTTGCTGACATTATTTTTGCACATAGAGATACAACTTCATTTATAAGGGATAAAAGAAAAATCAGACCATTTTTCTGCATT
>PNBM01000116.1 GCA_003135995.1 Ignavibacteriota bacterium
AAAAGCAATATTGATTATTTATTACAGATAATTTTTCTATATCCCCGAAACCATCGCCGGTTAAATAAATTCTATTCCAGTTTATGCCTGAATTTGTAGTCTTAAATATTTCACCACCTCCACCTGTAACTAATCCCGTATTTATGTCTTTGAAGTGCATATCCATAAATTCCCCCAATACATAAACAGAATCGAATGTAATCCCCCCATTAGTTGTTTTATATATATGGTTACCAAAACCACCATACCACCCTGTTAAAGCATTTATAAAATAAACTGATTCATAACTATAGCCTTGTCCTAAAGGTCCATTTTTTAATGCAAACCAATTATTGCCTCCATCTGTAGTTTTCAGAACGGTTTCAAACCAACCGACACAATATACAACGTTAGAATCAACAGGATGAATACTATATAGAGATTTGTTTAATGCAGGTTGATTTTGAATAGTCCAGTTCGTACCCATATTGGTTGTTTTTAATATTATACCATCCCCACCACACACCCAACCAGTATTTAAATTTATAAACTCAACATCATTTAACTGTAAATAAAGTGAATAAGGATATTGTCTTACCCACTGAGCATTCGCACAATTTATTAAGGAATAAAAAATAATTAAAATGAGGCTTAAAATAAGAATTAAATTATATGCAGATTTTCTAAACATAAAGAAATTGTTCCAAAAATATTAAACAAATTAATTTTGTAAATCGAAATTCAGTTTACGGAAACTTTGTTCTGAATGTCCGCAATTCGGATGTCAGTATGGCTTTGTAACCGATATCATTTGCATAATTTCTGGGCTTCACGTAATCATCTACAGACATATAGGTAAGATATTTTGCCACGACCCAGCTGAATTCCGTTCCTTTTAAAATGCTTCCTGCAAAACTGATAGGCGAAGGAATATTCCTGTCGTTTGTAACAATATAAAAATCACCGACGGGGTCGTAGCAGTGAAAATGAACGACATAAATTCCTATTCCGGAACCCCAATCGTATGAAAACAATGTGTTTGAATTTACGGTGTACAATTTATCCTGAGGAGCTTCGAGTTTTGGAGGAGTTTCACTCGTAAGGTTGTATGATGCGTTCGGGTACGAATAAACAAAATTTTCAAATCCGATTCCGCCTTTATCAAATCCGTTACCTACAATTTTTAACCTGTAACCGAACGGAATTGTCTGCGGAACCAAAACCTTTGTAGAAATAATATCTCCTTCGGTAGTATTTAATAGAAGTTCTGCGTTCCTGTGAAGAGACATGAAATTAGCATAAACGGAAAATCCTTTCCTGTCGAAATCCAGTACGGGAAGAACCAGTGAAATATAGGCATCCCCGGGTTTTGAGAACGTAGAAAGGGTATCGAAAATAACGGTCTGCAGGTAATAATCTTTTTGTATCGTAACTGCACGTTCACTGAATTTTTCATAAGAGAACGGACTTTTTTCCATAAAAATAATTCTTCCGTTTATTTGTTTTTTACTTGAAGGAAAATCGACGGACAAAAGTTTTGTCGTCTCTCCCGAATATGCGATTACATCCTGCGAATAAAAAATCTCATCACTTACAAATTTTATTAAATCTGTTTTACCGTTTGGAACGGGCGGGAAATTTACCCTCAGTGCTTCCGTATTCGCATATTTTGAAGTAACACTTCCGAACAAAAATATTTCAGGATTGGCGACCGATAAGTTTCTATAAACCACTCCGATATTAGTTGCTAAATCGAAAATTGTCAAATCATAAGGCGTATTATCCACGGTGAGCTTAAATTCTCCGTTTTTATCGGTGACGGCACTTCCTCCGCGTGAAACAAAAACTTTCATTTTCGGAACAGGAAAATATCTTTCGTCCAGAAGCCTGCCTGATATATCGAATGCATAAAGACGCGCAGTAGAGATTAAAAGGAGAATTAATATAATTTTTTTCATAAACGGAAAATATATAATTGTAGAAATAATTTATGTTTGTATAAGATAATTAGATTAAATTATCATTTCAAAGTATAAAAATCGTGTACGGAAAGTGTGAAAAATGTGTGAAAACAGATAAATTGTGTTCAATTAAATATAATAATTAAACAATCGATATGTGCAACTCCTCCGGAGTTGGGGAAGACTTAAAATTATTTCCTATAAATATTCAACTCCTCCGGAGTTGGGAAAGTTTAATAAATGTTATTAATCTCGTAACAAAATATTTAATTCTAAGAATTTCCACCCTCATTCCCAATCCCTGATTGGGAATGTTATCGTAAATGCTGGAAAGTCCTGATATCATACAACTCCTAATGAATTGTTCCTACATTTTTATTTTCAATAATATATACGCATTGAAATTATTTATCTTCAACTCGGCATCGTTTTTTTCTCCCGAGATTGACATAAAGATTATTTTCGCTTTTGCAAATTCATTTTCTTTTTCAAGTGACATATCATTCATTTCCGGCTGAACAGAACTGCTTTTGGAAAGTTTTTCGAGCACCTCATTTATATTCAACTCAAAGATGTTGCGGTCCTTTGCCTGAATATTTATTACTGTATTATTTTTCAGATATGATATTTCTATTTTGCCGGAATCGATTTGATAGGATTTTTTACTATTAGACGTATCATAAGAATAGTACCTGTAGTTTATTAAATTATCATAACCTTTGAGATTAATCAGATTTAATTCTTTAATATTATAATTAAGGTATCGCTCATTCTGAGTTTTCCACGGAGCATAATATTCGACGCCCATCAGTTCAACTATCTTTGCAGTTTTATTTTGATATGTTATATATTTATTATCACCTTTAATTGTATCAAGTTTTACATCGAACCACGGCTGGATTCTGTCGAGAGCATTCCGTTCGTCAAGATAGCTTATAATGGAGCTGATATTTTTTTTATCTTCAACGCTCAAGGTCTTTTCTGATTTATGTATTTTTTCATTTACAAGAATTTCGTTTTTAACAAGAATTTCTTTTAAGCGGTTGAATTGATTGTTCTGAGAAATGCTGAAAGCTCCCCACGGACCTATCGAAGTCAGAAATGCAATCAGGCACAAAGAAATCGGTATTAATTTTATATTTTTAATTTTACTGAATGTAAAATATAATGCAATCCCGGTTAACCAGCAGGCGAGAACAAACACGTAATATCTTCTTTCGGTTATGCCGTAATCATCCGTGCGGCGCAGTATTGCAGCGAATAACAAAACAATAAGCGGGAATAAAACGAGGTAAAATACTTTTGAGAAAATTTTTATCCAGTTATGCCCCTCGAGGTTTCTAAGCGGATGAATAAGAAGCAGTGAGAAAATTCCCGTAACGGAGAAACCGAGCACGAGATATGAAACCCAGCCAACCGGAAGCTGCCATTGAATAATTATTTTTCCCGTGTATAAATATAATATCAGCAGATAAATTATTACAAGCGGAAGCAAAACATACTGAGTGAATATTTTCAGACCTTTCGGGTAGAAACTCTGAGTTTCGAGTTCATCATGATTTTCAGGCATTCCTGAAAGGAAAAACCAGGTGTTAAAAAAACCCAGTATTACAAAAAACAATTTCATGTAAATTTTGTCATCAAAATGTACATTGAATAATTTATCGAAAGAAAGAATAGCCACAGTCAAGCCGAGATAAAGTGCGCCCGAATATACAGCTGTTATTAAAATTCTTATGAATAAAAGTTGATTGAATTGCCAGAACCCGTTTATTTCGGTCGAGAGTTTTTTGTTTGCAAAAAGAGAAAAAGAAACAAGCAGGTGCGAAGCAATCATAAAAGATAAAAATCTTGCAATATCTACATAATTAGTTTCGGAAGATAATGTGAAATAATAAATAAATAGCAAAACTATTGAGGCAAATTGAATTATCCAAAACGCAAGTTTCGATGTTTTTAATCTTTCGCCGATAAAAACAAGAGACAGCATAAACGAAATTCCAATTGTACACGTCATTACTATATTATACAAAGGCTGATTATCCAGGCTCACGTTGAACGGTCTTCCGACTAAATAAATCATAACTAAAGCGCCGATGATAGAAGCAAGTATTACCAGTGTAAAACGAAAAAGNNCAAGCGTTATCTTTGCATTGTTGACAAGCAATTTTAAGGACGGGATTTTCATCTGGATACAATTAAATTTTAGAAAAGAATTTATTGATTTCCGTAAACTTTCTTGTATATAATTTTTCCGATAATCGGGATTTTAATGAGATTGCCTTCATAAGCTTTAACGGCAAGATAGATGCCGTATCCTGCGTTTGCAATTAAAATGACGAACAGACCAATATAGAATAAAATCATAAAAAATCCGAAAGCGAGCGGGCCTGACGGATCATTGTTGTGACTTGCCGAAAACCCTGCTGCAAGAGCGCCAATTAAAATTCCGATAACAAGCAGCATGACCAGAATAATTATAATAGCCGCGACTGCAATATGATAAAATATAGACTGAAGGGCGTGGAATCTTACAAATTTGGATTTATCTTTTTGTATAGCCCAGAAAATAATCGGCAGTATAATCCCGCCAATAACAACCGACAGATGCGAAAATAATGCGAAGGTTTTTTCTTCGCTTGTAAGCGATTGCGAATAAATTTCAGGTGAGTTCTCCATTTTTTAAAGTTTAATTTTTATCTTCCTTTTAAAAGCCAATATTAAAAAATATATAAACTGATACTTAAATAACATATAAAACAAAAACAACGAAATAGCACATCATAGCGGATTCTATTTTTACTTACGTATTTTCTTCAGAAAAGTTAATAATGGTAAATATTTTTTCTACGTAACTCCGTTCTTCCGGATTTTATCCCGATGTGCGTTCTCTGCATCCCGATGTTCTATATATAGGGACTTTGTATATCGGGATGTTTCTATGTGCAACGGCACTTAAAAGCTCTTTTTTATTTTTTATTATCTATTTTTTATTTTTTGAAAATACTTCCTTCGCCGCAAACATTGCATTCAAAGCCGCGGGAAAACCTCCATAAGCCGACATCTGCATTATAACTTCAACGATTTCCGTTTCGGAGCACCCTACATTTAATGCTCCCTGTATATGCACTTTCAGTTGAGGTATAACGTTTCCCATCACCGTGAGAGCCGCAACGGACGCTATCTCCCGTGATTTCATATCGAGTCCCGGGCGATTATAAATATCTCCGTATGCAAACTCTATTATCATATCTCCGAAATCGGGGGCAATTTCCTTCAGTTTGTTAATTACAATATCACCGCCTTTTCCGAGAACCTGATTCATTTTCTCAATACCTTTTTCGCGTCTTGATTTAGCCATATTATTTTAGAAGTTAATTAGTTAGAGAAGTTAAAGAATTTTTTGCTCCTCATTCCCAATCCCCGATTGGGAATGCCTTCAGGAACTTTTCGTTTTTTAATTTAAAATTTAAAATTTAAAATTGTTTTATCGGTGGTTTATTACCAGATTTTTCTTTCCCGTATGTACTAAATCACTTATAAACGGTTGTTTCAGAAAATCATGCGGGAAGCCAAGTTCAATTTTGCTTACTTCATCCAGCTTATTCATAAACTCTTCAGGCAATACGAAGTTGAGACAATCAAGACTATCTTTAATTTGCGATTCCTTTTTTGCTCCGACGATTGGAATCATAATTCCGTTTTGCTGTCTTAACCAGTTTAGAGCTACCTGAGTAGCAGAGACTCCCATTTCTTCAGCGATTCGTTTTACTTCTTTAACAATCGCGGTATTTCTTTCGTTTAATCTCGCGCTATCTTTGCTTAATCTTGTTGGTTCACTTTCCTTTTTGTCGAGATATTTTCCCGTCAAAGCTCCTCCTGCAAGCGGTGCCCAGGGCGTTACGGCTAATTCGAGTTCGTTTGCCATCGGGATTAAATCTCTTTCGGGTGTTCGCTGGAGCAAACTATATTCAATCTGCAATCCGACAAATTGTGTCCAGCCTTTAAACTCTGCAATTGTATTTGCTCTCGATACAATCCACGCCGGTGTGTCGGAAATTCCAATGTAAAGAATTTTTCCTGCCCTTACCATATCGTCCAGTCCGCGCATCACTTCTTCAACAGGTGTCAGGAAATCCCATACGTGAACCCAGTATAAATCTACGTAATCGGTTTTTAATCTTTTCAAACTTGCTTCCAGAGATTGTACCATATTCTTCCTGTTATTTCCGCATCGCACTAAATCATCTTTGCATCCCGGCTCGAACAAAGTATATTTCGAGGCGATAACAAGACTCTTTCTTTGCGAAGATATAAAATCTCCGAGAAATTTTTCGCTCGTACCTGCCATATAACTGTTTGCAGTATCTATAAAATTTCCGCCCGCATTTAAGAAAGCATCAAATATTTTTTTGCTTTCATCTTTATTAGCTCCAATCGGTCCCCATTCTTCGCCGAACATCATAGCTCCGAGGCAAATTTCTGAGACCTTGAGCCCGCTTTTTCCAAGTAATTTGTATTTCATGTTTTGTCATTTAAAATTATTTTTAAAATGTAATAAAATTTATAAAATGTGAAACGTCAAAAGTGAAAGGTGAAAAGTTTAATGACAAAATGTTTTATTTCACTTCAAGTTTTGCCTCTCGTCTTTTATTTGACTTTCACTTTTCACGCTTTTATTTCACTTTTCACGTTTCACATATTTTTTAACCTATTTTGATTTCTCTAATATTTTAAAGATCGCTTTTGAGATTCTTCGCGTACGCGTTTCCTCTTTTTTCGCCGAAGCAATCCATTCGGAATATTCTTTCCTGTGCGAATAAGAAAGTTTATCAAAAATTTCCTTTGTTTTTTTATTTTTGACAAGTGCCTTATTAAAATCATCGGGAATATCAACCGTTCTCTCTTCTGTATCAGGTTCAATTGTCACATTTACAACATCTCCCGGATATTTATTCATAGCTTTCATCACATCGGATTTCAGACCGAGGTAATGCACACCTTTTTTCCCGTAAGGCATTAACAAACCCCTATGAATATAGCCGTCTATATCTGCTTTTACTTTCACCATAGCTTTCCTTCCCCATTCTTTTTCTATGCTGAATGGAATCTCGATGTATGCTGTTAGTCCGGTTTCGTTTACTTTTTTAAGCTCTTCCTTAAATTTAAGTTTCTTCATATTATTAAATAAATAATATTTTTTTCTTTTATAAAAGTACAACTCCTTTGGAGTTGAGGAAAAATAATATAACGTTTTCTATAAATATACATCTCCTCCGGAGATGACAAAACGTTTTATACAAATATGCATCTCACACGACGACGTAAACACGTTTCTACAAATTTTCATCTCCTACGGAGATGTCACTTTTTTATTCATTCAGTAACATTAATCTCTTTATTCATAATTCAGCATTCATAATTTAAAGAATTATTTGCTCCGCTTTACAGATTTATACTCTTTATTAACATCCACTTTTTCCGTCAGGGGTCCGTGCCAATCGCGGAGAAAAACTTCCTCGAGCGATGAATTCACGTGTTCGTTTTTAATTATCATAGTAGCATTTCTTGTATCATGAAAATAACCATATTCCCAGTTTGCAGTGCTTACCCAGGAAACATCGTAATCGGATATAAAATATTTACAATGCTCAACACGGGAATAAGGAATAAAACCTCCGCTGTATTCCGGAATCGTACTGAATTTGATTTCAATATTCGGAACGAGCGAAAGGTCTTTAATCGATTCAGTCGCCCCGCTTCTTATTGCCCAGTTTGAAAAAATAATTTTTATCTGAACACCTCGTTTTGCAGCACGCCTTAACGCCCTGTCTATAACCTCATACGTTGTTCCTTTTTCCTTACCTTTTAAAGAATACGAATACATCTGTATAAAAAGTCTGTCCTTAGATTTGTTTATTATTTTTACAAGTTCTTTTTCTTCATTATTACATTTCTTCGGAGTAATATCCGATGGGCTGAAAGCCGGATAAATTCTGACATTTCCGAAATCCTCCGTATTAATTATAACAGGATTATGAAAATTAACAATATTTTTGTCATATTTGTTTTTCAGGAGTTTAATGTTTTTCTTCTCATAATTTTCACAAAGATTCCAGTCGATGTTAAATATATTTAAAAATGTTTTTGCGATTTTTTCGTTTTTCACTCTCACGCCCATTTCGTGAATGTGCTTTAATGCCCGCCAGTCCATATTCTGACTTCCAACAAACAAATCAATTCCGTCTGCAACAAAATATTTCGCATGCATCACCCCGCCTTCGATGTCTTTAAATGGGATTTTTCGTATCGATATATTTTGCAGGTCATTTAATTCGCCCGCAGATTTTTCATTCGATTTGTAAAATCCTTCATCGATAATTATCCTTACCTGCACACCTCTTACTGCCGCATTCTTTATAGCCGTTAAAACCTGCTCGAGCACTTCACCTTTTTGATTTGCGATATAAAACGTTTCTATATCGAGTGTGCTTCTTGAATTATTTATCATGTCGAGCCAAACATCAAGCGTGTGAGGCAGTTTCGATTGTTCAAGTATTGTTTCAACCGGAACACTTTCCACGAGATAAAAATTATCGTTCGGAAGAGTCTGCTGTGAGTATGCAAATGATGTGAATAAATAGAAAAATAAAACACAAAACAAGAATTTCCTGATTCTGATTATCATATTAAATATTTATTTATTGCGAATGTAAAAAATGTAAGCGGGAATGAAAAGTTATATTTGAATACATTTTTCAAGGATATTTATTTCATTCTCCGATTATTTTTACAAGCACTCGTTTCTTTCTCTTTCCGTCAAATTCGCCGTAGAATACCTGTTCCCACGGACCGAAATCCATTTCCCCATTTGTAATCGCAATCACCGCTTCCCGTCCCATCACCGTTCTTTTTAAATGTGCATCCGCATTATCTTCGAAACCATTGTGACGATATTGTGAATAAGGTTTTTCGGGTGCAAGTTTTTCAAGCCATTTTTCAATATCATCGTGCAATCCGGGTTCATCATCATTTATAAAAACGCTTGCTGTTATATGCATTGCATTGCAAAGCAACAAACCTTCTTTTATTTCGCTTTCGGTCAGACATTTTTCTAATTCATGTGTTATGTTTATCAACTCTCTCCTTTTACCCGTATTGAACCAGAGTTCTTTGCGATATGATTTCATTAACTTTTCCTTTCAAAAATTTGTTTTATATAAAGTTGAGCATATAAAATTCTGAACTTGCCATTCCCGAATCTGTTTTGCAGGCAATCAGAAATCAAAGAATTAATTATACAATATAAAGAATATAATTTATATTTCCATGAAAAAACGAATAGTAGTTTTAGGAATCGGTTTTGCAGGATTCAGATTCCTGAAAAAAATAAATTTAAATATTTACCACGTAACTGTAATAAGTCCGAGAAATCATTTTCTATTCAATCCTTTATTACCGAGTACAACTGTCGGTACCATCGAATTCAGAAGTATAATAGAACCGGTAAGAAATTTAAAAGGAATAACTTTTATACAGGGATATTGCAGGCAAATAGATAAAAAAGACAACAAAATTATTTGTGAAGACATAAACTCACAAAAATTATTTGAAATTAATTTTGACTACCTTGTAATTGCTGTGGGTGAAGTGACGAACACTTATGGAATCGAAGATGTAAACAAGTATGCATTATTCCTCAAAGACTTATCGGACGCAAGGAAAATCAGAACAAAAGTAATAAATTGTTATGAAAATGCTTCCGTTCCGGGTATTTCCGAAGAAGAGAAAAAAAGATTGTTACGTTTTGTCGTCTGCGGCGGCGGAGCTACGGGTGTTGAATTTGCAGCGGAGTTGCATGATTTCATCGAGGAAGATGTCAAGAAAAAATATAAATATATCGAAAAACATGTTGAAATTATTTTAATTGAAGCAGGGAACGAAATCCTTGCGTCATTTGATAAAAAACTCAGAGAGTACACAACAAAATTATTTGGGAGGGATAAAATAAAAGTTAAATTTAATTCTTTAGTCGACGGAATATCAGAAAACAGAATTCACGTGAACGACGGAACAATTATTGATTTTGGATTATTAGTATGGGCAACAGGGAACTCGCCGACAATGTTAATTAAAGAATCAAATTTCCCGTTTGATAAAAGAGGAAAAATATATGTTGACAGCTTTTTCAGAGTCAGCAAACACAAATTAACAGGCATCGAAGAGAATGAATTTTACGATAATATATATGCGCTCGGAGATTGCACTCATATTATTTCGGGAGAGCTGCCTGTTACAGCTCAGGTGGCTCAGAAAGAAGGGCTTTTTCTTGCAAAATATTTTAACAAAAAATTTAAGACTATAAAACCATTTACATTTAAAAATCTCGGAATGCTTGCTTATATTGGAAGTAACAAAGCTCTTGCAGATTTGCCGAAATATAAAGGGACCGGATTTACCACATTCCTGTTTTGGCGAAGCGCCTATCTTACAAAACTGGTAAGCTTTAAAAATAAAATTCTTGTTTTATTTGACTGGACCAAAACAATACTTTTCGGAAGAGATGTCAGTAATTTTTAATTCATAAGCGAGTATACGATTATATTCGTACCCATTTTAAAAGCTTCTTCTCTTTTTTCGGGCGGGTCCTGATGCACATCGGGGTCATCCCATCCGTCGGAAATATTAGTTTCGTAAGTATAGTAAACGCACATTCGTCCCTGGTAAAAAATTCCAAAACCCTGGGGCGGCTTCCCATCGTGCTCATGAATCTTAGGAAGTCCGTTTGGGAATGAATAATGACAATTGTAAATTTTATGAGTGAACGGAAGTTCTTTTAATTCTTCATCGGGAAAAACTTTTTTAATTTCTCTTCTAAAAGCTTCATCCATACCGTAATCATCATCCGCATAAATGAAACCCCCGCTCTCGCAATATTTTCTGAGCCGTGCAACTTCAGAAACGGAAAAATCTATATTGCCGTGACAGGTAATTATGATAAACGGGAAATCGAAAATATCGTCCGAAGCCACATCCACAACATAAAATTCCGGTTTATCAACATCAATAGTTGTATTCTTGCTCAGATATTCCATCATATTAACCTGCTCGGAAGGGTCATTATACCAATCTCNNCCTCCACCCGAAAATTTTAATCGAGCAATACGAAATTTCCCGCTCTTATTAACTTTTTTATCATCCTGCGGGACTGCAACTTGTGATGCAATTAAAAGAATTAATAATAAAAATATTTTTATTTTCAGGTAATTCAAATTTTATTTTACTTTTGGTAATTCAAGGGAGGTATCCGTTTTCTCGATATCCCGCCATATTGCCTGGCAGGGGAACCTGTTTTCATAAAGTGCCCTGCCGACTATTACAGAATCTATGTTAGGAATATTTAAATCTACTAATTGTTTTAAATGTAAATAATTTCCGATTCCGCCTGCTGATGTAATTTTTAGATTAGTATTTTTAGCTAATTCCATTAATCTTGCTATATGAGGACCCGATAAATTTCCTACTCTTGTTACATCCTGGTAAATAATTCTCTTCACCCCAAGCTCTTCCATATTTTTTGCAAAATCAAGAGGAGTAATATTTGCATAATTTACCCATCCATCCGTCACAACGTTATTTAATTTTTCATCGATACTAATTGCAATTTTCGAGTGTGTATACACATCAAGTATTTTTTTTATCAAATCTTTTTTTTCCATCGCGGCAGTACCAATCACAACCCTGTAAACCCCCAGATCTTCAACCATTTTTTTTACAGTTTCGAAATCCCTGATTCCCCCGCCGAGTAATATAGGTATATCTACAGAACGTGTAATTTCTTTTATTACGGGATAATTTTTCATTGCACCGTAAATGGCGCCATCTAGGTCTGTTATATGGAGAGCTTTAAAGTTTTCTTTCCTGAATAATTTTGCAATGGTGACCGGATTTCCACAATAATAATGCGTTTGTTTATCAAGACCGCTTATTATCCTGAAACATTGACCATCCTTAATATCTATGACCGGGATTACTAACATTTACACTATCTCCTGATTACAACTACTTTTCCTTTACCGACTTTGCTTCCATCCTGGTTATATGCGACAATGATATAAATACCGGATGGCACATATTTACCTCTTTTATCCAATCCGTTCCATGTAGCTATTCTTCCACCGGGCGATGTGAGCTCGGCAACAATGTCACCGGATAAAGTGATTATTTTAATAGAAGAATTTTCTACTAAACCATCTATTTTCATATCGACATTAGGAGGAACAAGATATGGATTTGGAGAACAAGTAATTTTATCGAAGTCCGTAACCGGTTGTATAGCATTTGTTTGTACCGAAGATAAACCTTTTAGGGTAGCAAAATAAGCCCTTCCGGTTCTGGGGTCGACTGCAATAGATTTAATTTCATTTGATAAAATCGAACTATTAGTCATATTAAACTGCTCTATTAAAGTAGAACCATCATCTGACAAATGAAATACTCCGTTGGTAGAAGTTCCAATCCATTTCTGATTTAAGACATCAACATAAATTGACAGACAATTTTCAGTAAATGGTACTTTTAAATTTCCCGAAATAATTCCCAATTTCTGCGGAGCCGGCGGATTTGAAGGATTTTGTATTGCTCCAAGAGGATTATCTATGATAAATACGCCATTATTCGTAGCAATCCAGATTGTATTATTTTTATCTACCGTTACATCCAGAACATCATTTACACTAAAAGCTCCCACTCCATAGAAACCATATATATCATCTGTTGTGTTAGTTAAAGTTCCGTTCTCGTTAAAGAAATAAAGTCCTTGCTGGTTTTTTGCTACAATCCATTTTGTATTATAACTGTCAATCACTAACTCGTCATACGCCGGTACTGCTCCCATGTTAAAATATCCAAACCATGTAGTATCCCCCAAATAAACGTACAAACTTTTAGACGAATTAGAATTAAAAAATGAACACCATAATAATCCATTATTATCAAATGCCATTCCTACAGGAACACAATAATTCGGATAACCCGGAATTCCCGGAAGAATTGTATTAGAGGGATTAAAATAAGAAACAATATTTTGTTTTATTTCGTACACACCATTCCCATAATTTGTAGCCCAAATTGTACCATTTCTTAAAAATACTCTTCTATAATCATTTGAATATGAAAGAGATGGGTTTGTTGTGTTATTATAATTAATCCATGAATTACCGGATAATTCATAAAAACCCGCGTCGCCTAATCCTCCCGCTCCCCATAAATTTCCCTGGTCATCTATACTGACAAAATTAAATGAGTTTCTGTTTGGCGAATTCGGGTATACGATTGTGTTGTTATTATTAATATTAATAGCAATTCCGCCTTCATACAAACCTATAATAGGGTTGTTATTTTTATCTGAAGCAAGTGTATTATACCCGTTATTTCCTGCGAGAAAAAATTGATGAACGTTCTGCAAACTATCTTTGTCCGCATAAAACACGTTTCCTCCTGCAATGAAAAATAATTTATTTCCGACAGGTGAAATTGATGTTACGGGAATATTTGAAAATCCACTATTAGGATAGAGATTCCAGACCAGATTATCATAGTAAACAAAACCCGAATCGGAACCGGCAAATAATTTATTATCAAAAGCTTTAACAATAGAAACGTTCGCATCCATAGGTGGATTTGTATAATTAATCCAGTTTGAGGGTAAATTGAGGTTCAGGCTTAGGTTTGCATACGCGATTCCCGAGACAGTTCCGGCAAAGAGTGTATTATTTACAATCGCGAGGGAATTTACTCTTGACCTTGTTGTAAATGAACCAAGCTGGTAATACGGGGCATCCACAAAATTGTATGTAACAGTTGAAATTTTTTCAATTCCAAATCCGGTAGCGGCATAAATAAAATTATTAAATAATGTAAAGCCATAAATAATTTTATTCGGTTCATTTGAATTTTTAATGTCATATATATAATTCCAGCTTGAAGTATTGTAATTTAAAATAGAAATCGAACCATCAGAAGCTCCAATCCAGAGTTTACCGAAATTATCAACGATTAATGACGTAATATCGGTCGTAACCAAACCATCTATGTTTGTATATTTTTTTAAAATATTGCCATTATTAAGTCCGACTACGTATAAACCTCCGGACGTTCCGCAATATGCTATGGAGTTTGAATTATCCACGGCAATTGTAATTACATTTTTCATATCGGTAAAATTTACCCAGGAATTGTTTGAAGTCGTTTCAAACGAATATGCATACCGTGAAAAAAAGACAAACAAAACGAATACTAAAGAAAACAGCTTTTTTTTCATATATTATTCCGGAATATTAAATTTTTATAAAACAATATCAAATTTTTTATTTTTAAAATCAATGTCATCTCGTTTTAATCAGGAAACCTTCATTTTGAAGCGTATTAAGATAATCTTTTCTGTAATAAGCAAATAATACGGATTTATCTTTACTTATCAACGCAGGTTGATATTTTTCTTTAAAAATGTCATCATTCAGTATCCCTTTCAGAACCACTTTATTTAAATCGTAATTATTATTAAAATCAACACTTCTGTATAGTTCCAAAGTATCTGAAACAAATCCGGCAAGTATAAAATCAGGACTTTGTTCATAAAATACTTCTTTGTTAAATGATGCGTGACTTTTTAAACCTTTATGGCTATCATGGGAATGAGCCATTTCAATGTTATTGAGACCCAATAAATCAATAATTGTTCCTTTATATGTATATGCGAGTGCTCCGGCAGGAATAGTTCCAATCCTTGGAAGCTTTGAGTTTTTAAAAAATTCATTTAAATCGTTACCATATTTCCTGTTTTCTTCGGCAATTTTATATTGCTGTTCACTTGTAATTGACCTTTGGTGATATTTTATTTGCGCACCGGTATAAAAATAAAGAGAAAAAAATATTAAAATAAGAATTTTACCCGAAACAGTTAACTTTTCGTTTAAATTATAATATATCGTCAATTTTTTAATTAAATATATTAACGGAAAAAATAAAAACGGAAGGATGGGCTGATAAAATCTAAAATCGACAAAAACATCCCCTCCCCATAATATCGGAATAATTATAACAGTACAGATAACCACATTTATCAGTCCATAACTAATTTCATTTCTAATATAATCAGCGGAATCATTTTTCCGGAAGTTTGAATAGAAATAATAAATAATTCCCGAGAGAGCAATAAATACAACGTTATTCGATAAGAAATATTTTATGAAGTATTTGATTCCTTCTGAAATACCATATAACAGGTCAGGGGATACTTTTGCATAATAAGTATTCGGGAAAATAAAACCGAAATAGCTTAACCTGAACGAATATAATATAATAATGGAAATTAAATAAAACGAAACCGGTAAAAGTACAATTGGAAATATTTTCTTTGAATTTATTTTTAAACCCAATATCAGCAAAAAAATCATGACTGCAGCAATCAGTAAACTCTCCGGGCGGCAGGGTATCATAAGAAACAGAGTTGAAGAAAAAAATATCAAGCTTGAAACTTTATTTGATTCGATAACTTCAATCATCAATATTAGGGAATTCACGAGTAAAAAAGTCCAGATTCCCGTCTCCATTAAAGATAATATTGTCCAGCTTACAAATACGGGATTTGTAAAAATCAGTAATAGAGCGATACCACCCTCAATTGTTATGAATCTATCTTTTCCGAATTTTTTATCAACAAAATTAATAAAGCGAAAAACGGTGAACGAGGTTAATATTAAATTGAAAATTATCAGGAGAATTTCGGGTTTTTCCGATACCAGGTACCCGGCAGAGCAAATTAAAACCCAGAGAAGAGAACTGAATCCTTCCACCCTGACTCCTCCCGGTTGATATACAAACCCGTTACCGTTAGCTAAATTCCGGGCATAAATAAAAAAAATATTTGCATCATCAATACCAATCAGGGGTTTGCCTAATTGAATAAATGCAAAGTATGTCGCAATACAAGTACTGAGTAAAATTAAAATGTATTTTAAAATGAGTTTCATAGTATTAATAAATACTTATAAGAACTGCAAGTCCCTGATATAAACCAACCCACGGACATTTTGTTAAGAGCTAAAAGGTAAGAAAATTTATAATATTAATAAATTTATTTTATAATATTGTAATATGAAACTTTTATTTTTTAAAATCAATGTCAACTTATCTGCAAATTTAAATTTAATAACTTAAGAACACATATAAAAACATATTCGTTAAGATAAAAATATAAGTATCGGGTTTCTCATAAATGCATGAAAACGGGTAATTAAACATTAACCTTCCCTGACCGAACAGCCAAGAGGTAATGATATTAGATAAATATCTTTAATTGTTTAATATCAAATAATTAATCAAAAAAATCAATTACATTTCAATACATTTAGTTTGTAATATAAGTTATTTGTTTAAATTATTATATTATAACAAAATAAGCATTAACTGCATTGATATTATATCATTTGTAGTGTATGTAATAAATATGAAACGGTAAAAATATTATTTCAGGGATATTAATATGGATTTACAGAACGAAAATCAGTCATATAAAAATAAGAAATTCAGCAAGAAGATTTTCAGGTATAAAAGAGAGAAGAATAATAATCGGGAACAAAACAAAACTCAGCAAATGAATTCTGCAGATAACAGAAAAATAGTATCGAATAACCAGATTATTTCCATTGTAATACCTTTATACAACGAAGAACAATCTTTGATGGAACTTTCTTTATCTTTAAAAAAGGTGTTCGATATATTGAGGTGTAATTACGAAGTTATTTTCATTGACGACGGAAGCACGGATAAATCATTTGAAGTGATTGAAGAAATTCACAGGAGAAACAGCCGGTACCATTGCATTAAATTGAGAAGAAACTACGGTAAATCAGCCGCATTATCGGCAGGTTTTAAAGCTACCAAAGGTGATATTATTATTACTATGGATGCGGATTTACAGGATGACCCGAATGAAATTCCGGAATTAATAAAAACCTTAAATTCAGGATATGACCTCGTATCAGGCTGGAAAAAAGTCAGATATGACCCGTTTATCAAGAAACACACGTCAAAAATATTTAATTATTTCACATCGAAAGTTGCAGGTGTAAAACTTCACGACTTTAATTGCGGATTGAAAGCTTATAAAAAGGATGTTATAGACTCTATAAAAGTTTACGGAGAAATGCACAGGTATATTCCGGCACTTGCTTATATGTCAGGTTTTAAAGTAACGGAAAAAGTAGTAAAACATCACCCAAGGAAATTTGGCACTACAAAGTTCGGTGCGAACAGATTTTTAAACGGATTTTTCGATTTACTTACCGTTGCATTCACANNGTAGCCACTGCATTTATTCGGTTTCCTGGGAATTATTTCTTTCTTTGCAGGATTTCTGATTACATTATATTTATCCATACTTAAAATTTTTTATGATGCCTCGATAAGCAACAGACCTTTATTCCTTGCAGGGATACTTTTCATGATTGTAGGATTCCAGTCGTTTTCACTGGGACTTATAGGAGAAATGATAACGAAATCATCTTCACATGATGAAGATGTCTTCATCGAGAAAACATTTTAAAACAACATTTATGTTGTTTAAATTTTAATAAATAAATTTACCTGACAATTAAAAGACTATTTTAAATTAATTTTATTTTTATTGAACACAATTAGCAAAAAGGCTTTAATCGGTGATAATGTAAGCGTCGGTGAATATACTGTAATCAGGGATGATGTGCAGATAGGTAATAACGTTTCTATCGGAACGAATGTTTTTATAGACAATGGTGCGAGAATATCCGATAATGTAATCATACACCACGGTGCAGTCATATCAAGTATACCACAGGATATGAAATTTAAAGGTGAAGATTCGATACTTCAGATAGGAGAAGGAACAATTGTCCGGGAATATGCGACATTAAACAGGGGAACAGCTTTCAGCGGCAAAACTATAATAGGTAAAAATTGTTTAATTATGGCGTATGCTCACGTAGCGCACGATTGCCGTATAGGCGATAATGTAATACTGGCTAATGTTGCAAACCTCGGCGGACATGTGGTCATAGATGATTGGGCGATTATCGGAGGGATTACAGGAATACACCAATTCTGCAAAATTGGCAAACACTCAATTCTTGCGACACACTCAAAAGTAGTAAAAGATGTACCCCCCTTTATTACAGCGGGTAATAACCCATTAAAATATGAAGGTCTGAATATAATCGGATTAAAGAGGCGGGGATTTACAGGCGAGCAAATAACATTAATCGGTAAAGTTTATGATATAATTTATAAATCAGGATTGAATTTTGGAGATGCAGTTAAACAGGTCGAAGAAAAAATCGAGCACACTGAAATTGTAAATGATATTGTTAATTTTATAAAATCAAGCGAGAGGGGTATAATAAGGAATTAGACTTATATGAGACAAAATTATGAAATAAAAGCCAGGATTTTTAATTGTGATATAGCGAAATGGAAAGCAATGGCTTTTATTAAAAAATTCAAAAACAAACAACACGATGTTCAGCATCAAAAAGATGTATATTTTAAAATAAGAGGAAAAAGACTGAAACTTAGAATTATAAATAAAGAATCGGGTAACCTTATTTTATATAAAAGAGATGAAAAGTCGGTAAAAAGAATTTCGAAATACCTGTTTGCCGATACTAACAATCCCGAAGAGCTTGAAAAAATTCTGAGAAACTTTTTTGATGTGCTTGTTGTAGTTGAAAAAAAGCGGGAAATGTTTATTGCTGATAATATCAGGATTCATATAGATAAAGTTAAAGGACTCGGAAATTTTATCGAATTTGAGGTTATTTATAATTCATTCGAAAGTGCCAAAAAAATAATGGCTGATTTGATTAATTATTTCGAACTCGTTGAAACAGGTTTTATTAAGGGTTCGTATTCTGACTTATTATTAAAAAAGAAGGAGAAATAACATGCCGTCTTCAGTTCAAAAAGATGAAAACCGACACATTACTACTAAAGTTTTATATTCAATGAAAAAGGAAGGTGAGAAAATCACTATGCTGACCGCATATGATTATCTGACAGGAAAATTTCTTGATGCCGCGGGAGTTGAATTAATATTGGTCGGAGATTCACTCAGTAATGTGATTCAGGGGAATGAAACAACTTTGCCTGTAACGCTCGAAGAAATGATATATCACACTAAGATTGTAAAAAAAGCAGTTGAGAAGGCAATGGTAATAGCCGATATGACTTTTATGAGCTACCAGGTCGGTGTCCTTGATGCGGTTTCAAATTGCGGAAGAGTTATGAAGGAAACAGGATGCGACGGAATAAAAATGGAAGGCGGAAATTATCTTTCCGAAACAATCAGAAAGCTTGTCGAGATTGGTATTCCCGTTATGGGACACCTTGGACTTACTCCGCAATCCATAAACAAATTCGGAAGTTATAAAACGCGGGGAGTCGACAAAGAAGAAGCCGATCAGATTTTCAATGATTCCATTGCACTCGAAAAAGCAGGTTGTTTTTCGATTGTTCTTGAAAAAATCCCCACGGCTCTCGGTAAAAAAATATCTAAAACAATAAAGATTCCTACAATTGGCATAGGCGCAGGACCTTATTGTGATGGACAGGTTCTTGTTTCTCATGATATGCTTGGAATGATTGAAGAATTTAAACCAAGATTCGTCAGGAAATATATGAACCTTGCTGCGGATATGAAAGAAGCTTTCAGACATTATATCTCGGATGTGAAGGAAAATAAATTTCCTTCAAAAGACGAAAGCTATTAAAATTTCCGACATAAAGATTTTTACTTGATAAACTTGATAAACTTGATAAACTTTACNNAAACTTTATAACTGCTCTTTAGAATGGATATATTAAATCAAACTTTATTCAAAATAGGCGACAGCAGCGTCACATTTCTATCTATAGTTGCATTTCTTGTAATAATATTTATTACGATTCTTATTTCTGTCGGTTTAAAATATCTTCTGAATAAAAAAATATTTCCAGGTTACCAGATTAGTCCCGGTATAGCAAAATCATATTCAAGGATTCTTAATTATTTAATTATACTTTCGGGTTTTCTTATTGCAGTGCAATCCGCAGGGATTAATGTTTCAATCTTATTTGCGGGAGGCGCCGCACTGCTTGTTGGCATTGGGTTTGGAATACAGAATATTGTAAATAATTTTATCAGCGGCATTATATTATTATTCGAGAGACCTATAAAAGAAGGTGACTTTATTGAAGTGGATGAAGCACTCGGAACAGTAGTCGCAATATCCGCAAGAAGTACAAAAATCAGAACAAACAATAATGTAATGATTATTGTACCAAATTCTAAATTTCTTGAAAAGAATATTATCAATCGCAGTTACCTGGAAAACATCTGGATTGAAGTACCCGTAAATGTTTCGTATGATTCGGAATTGGAAAAAGCTAAAGAAATTTTACTTAAGATTGGCGAAGCTCATCCTAAGGTACTTAAAGACCCTAAACCAAGCGTTCTGGTTTCGGAACTTGGAGAGAGTTATATTAAGATGAAATTAAACGTTTGCATAAATGAACCGAAAGCTTTTGCGGTAATAAAGTCGGATTTAAGTCTTGCAATAATAAATGAATTCAAAAATTCGGGGCACAATTTTCCGACCCCTAAACACGAAATTATTATTAATAAAGAATAATCCCGCGTCAATGAAAGATAAAATTTCCATTATAATCGGAGATATAACAAAGCAAAAAACAGACGCAATAGTTAACGCGGCGAACACATCCCTGCTTGGCGGCGGAGGTGTGGACGGCGCCATACATCGTGCGGCAGGAAAGGAATTACTCGAAGAATGCAGAGCTCTTAAAGGGTGTCAGACAGGGGAAGCAAAAATCACAAAAGGTTATAATCTTCCCGCAAAATTCGTAATCCATACCGTAGGTCCCGTCTGGAATGACGGAAAATATGGCGAAGAAGAAAAACTTGCAAACTGCTATAAAAACTCTTTAGCCCTCGCACTAAAATATAAAATTAAAACTATATCATTTCCTTCAATAAGTACAGGCATTTATGGATATCCCGTAGATAAAGCTTCGAAAATCGCTTTAAGAGAAATTAATACTTTCATGAAAAATCATAATGAAATAGAACAGGTGGTTATTGTTTGCTTTGATAAAATCACATATGGTGAGTACATAAGAAATTTAGAGGAATTATAGTATTTATTTAATTCCAATGATACTTTTTAAATTTCTTAATTCTTATTTCTTAATTCTTAATTCTTAATTCTTAACTTCTCTAACTTCCGCGTTCTTTGCGTCCCGATGTTCTTTATCGGGATTTAACTTTTCTTATTTCTTTAACCAATAACTAAATTCAAATCCTTTTTCTAACCGGTCTTCTGATAATAAATTTACCTTTTAGAGGATACCTTCCATAGGATACATTATTAATTACCGTTTTCCCGTTATCTGCTTGGCGTGTTCCCGCCCAAATGGCGACTGCATAATCATCATTTTTAATCCTGTCAAGTGATTCGAAAATAATGACGTGACCATTCCAGACAATCAAATCTCCTTTTTTTATTTCATCGAGAGAAGAAATATTAATTACGGGGAGAATATCTGAGAATAAGGATTCATTCATTAAATCTACAGTCCTTGCATTTTGTTTCGGACAATTGAATCCCGCTTTATATAAAGTGTTTAAGGCAAAAATATTACATTTGCTGTGGTTTTTTATTGCTATGACTTTATTTATCCAGTAAAGAGATGTGGAATCTGTTTCGGGCGAATACATTTCATTATTTTGTTCGAGCTTTGCCGTTTTAATTATAAGGTCTCCATCTTCTAAATTCTTATTTTCTCTTTGATATTTCTCCATGCTCTCATCATTTTTTTCTTTTTCCTCGTATCGTTTATTATCTTTGGAAGCCATACAACCGGATAGCAAAAAAATAAAAAATAAAAAATAAAAAATAGAAATTAGATGATGGAAAGCTATTTTACTCACTCTCGTTCCCAAAGTCCTCTTTGGGAACGTAGTCGCCAATAAAATATTTACATTGCAATTAATAATCATAAATGGTTCAAACATTTTATTCCATTATATTCTTAATGGAGTTAAAATAAAAATCAATCAACTCTTCCACTCCGATATTAATTTCAGAATTAATTTTTAAATTATTATCCCCGACAATTCCAACATTATGAACACTGGTATTATATTTACTACATATAGCCAAAATATCTTTTTCGAATTTTTTATTTGCTGATATAATAATTCTCGACTGCGATTCGCCAAACAATGAAAAATCTTTTCTCAGTTTACCATAATCAAAATTTATTTCACATCCAATCGGGAAATTTTTATTAATAATACAGCATTCTGCAAGTGCTACTCCAACTCCGCCGTCAGAAACATCATGAGCTGAATTTATAAATCCTCTATCAATAAGCTCGAGAACGGCACCATAAAGATTTTTTTCCGAATCGAGATTTATATCCGGAGCATCGCCTTTAATCAGATTGTGAATTGTATTGAGATATTCACTTCCGCCGATTTCACCTTTATTATCTCCGAGTATAAAAATTAAATCATTTTCATTTTTAAAATTACTCGTCACAGTTTTTTTATAATCTTCAATCAGACCGAGCATTCCTATAACCGGGGTAGGGAATACAGCATATTCCTGTGACTGATTGTAAAAACTTACATTACCTCCTGTAACAGGTGTTTTTAATTTCCTGCAGGCATCACCTATTCCTCTTATAGATTCAGAAAACTGAAAATAGTTTTCCGGATTGTAAGGATTTCCGAAATTCAGACAATTAGTAATAGCAAGAGGCAGAGCGCCTGTACATACAACATTCCGCGCACTTTCGCAAACTGCAATCATTCCGCCTTTATACGGATTTAGGAAAACATATTTGCTGTTGCAATCTGTTTTCATAGAGAGTGCCTTATTTGTTTTTTTAATCCGGAGCACCGACGCATCGCCGCCCGGCATTATATATGTGTTGGTTCTTACCTGCGTGTCGTATTGTTCATACACCCAATTCTTATTTGCAATGTTCGGAGATGATAGAAGTTTTTTTAATACATCGGTATAATCAGTTGGTTCCCGAACTGAGTTGAGGTCAAAATTTCTTTTTGATTTTATATAAGCCGGCTCTTTTGATTCTCTTGTATAAACAGGAGCTCCACCGCCTAAAACGAGTTCAAACGCAGGGATGTCAGCAACAAGTTTTCCCTTATGATATATTTTAATATTTTTTTCATCCAATACTTTGCCAATCTCTACACAATTCAAATCCCATTTCTCAAAAATTTGCTTTGCAATTTCTTCTTTTCCTTTTTCAACAACTGCAAGCATTCTCTCCTGTGATTCTGACAACATAATTTCATAGGGAATCATATTTTCATCCCTTAGCGGAACGAGGTCAAGATTTATATACATTCCGCATTCACCTTTTGCACTCATTTCACTCGATGAGCAGGTAATGCCTGCCGCACCCATATCCTGTATCCCTACTATAACACCCGAACGAATAGCTTCTAAAGTTGCTTCAAGTAAAAGTTTTTCCGTAAAGGGGTCGCCGACCTGCACGCTTGGTCTTTTCGATTCTGATTTTTCCGAAATTTCTTCGGAAGCAAAAGTAGCGCCGTGAATTCCGTCTTTACCGGTTGATGAGCCTATTAAGAAAACAGGGTTACCTTTCCCTTTAGCAGTCGCCGATGCAGTTTCGTTATGCTTTACAATGCCAACTGCCATTGCATTCACAAGCGGGTTATCCTGATAGCATTCTTCAAAATACACTTCACCGCTTATTGTCGGGACGCCGAAACAATTTCCGTAATCACCAATTCCTTTGACAACATTTTTAAAAAGATATTTTGTATGCTCTATTAAATTATTTTTTTCGTTTTTACCATCAAAAGAATTTATTAATCCGAATCTCAATGAATTTAAAGATGCAATCGGTCTTGCACCCATTGTGAAAATATCCCTTAGTATTCCACCGACGCCTGTAGCAGCGCCCTGGTAAGGTTCAACTGCAGATGGATGATTGTGCGATTCAATTTTAAAAGCAACCGCAAGATTATCTCCTATATCTACGAGACCTGCATTCTCTTCTCCTGCGGATACGAGGAGTTTACCGCCGCTTCGGGGCAATGTTTTAATTTGCTTAATGGAATTTTTGTATGAGCAGTGTTCGCTCCACATAACCGAAAAAATTCCGAGCTCTGTGTAAGTCGGTGTTCTTCCGAGAATTTTTAAAATTCTATTGTATTCATCTTCAAGTAAACCATGTTCTATTGCTAAATCAAGATTAACTTCGGGTTCTGCCATAAGTGGTATTAATTTTATTTTATAGTCAACATATTACAAAAATATGAAAGGATTAACCTAAATGTAAGAAAATTAATTTTCTTTTTTTTGATGTGTAGTTATTGTGTTATTAATTTTTCAGGTTATTTATTAGAAAGAGTAAAAAACTTTTCCAAGCCAGTGCTTTGGAACGAGTGAAAAAAAAACGTTCCCAAAGTGGACTTTGGGAACGAGGGTAAACTTACATTTTGAATGAATTCCAGTCCCGATAAAGAACATCGGGATCAAAAGCAAAAAGCGACTTTTACCGGAATGACAAAGCATTGAAAATATTATTTAATTGATTTCAAAAGTAATTCTTTCAAATCGGTTTTTTCCCATGTAAAGTCTTTATCGGTTCTTCCGAAATGTCCGTAGTTACAGGTTTTTCTGAATATTGGTCTTCTTAAGTTTAACCTTTCAATAATTCCTTTAGGAGTAAGGTTAATTTCTTTTTTAATTATTTTTGATAATTCAGTGTCCTTAATTTTTCCTGTGCCGTTCGTATTAATATAAATAGAAACGGGTTCGGCAACACCAATTGCATAGGATAATTGAATTAAGCATTCGTCAGCAAGTTTTGCGGCAACAACATTTTTTGCAATGTGTCTTGCGGCATAAGCAGCGCTTCTATCAACCTTTGAAGGATCTTTTCCTGAAAATGCACCGCCACCGTGAGGAGCTTTACCGCCATAAGTATCAACAATTATTTTTCTTCCTGTGACTCCTGTATCGCCTTCTGGGCCTCCGATGACAAACCTGCCTGTAGCATTCACAAATATTTTCGTGTCCTTATCAAGATATTCCTTGCATACTGGCTTGATCACATTATCTATTATCTCTTGTTTTAATTGTTTCTCTTGCTTTTCTTCAAGATGCTGCTGCGCAATCACGACAGCGCTGAGCCTTTTAGGCCTGCCATCGACGTATTGGACTGTGACTTGGGATTTTCCGTCAGGGCCAAGGCTTTTGATGATATTCTTTTTCCTCACTTCAGCAAGCCTTGCAGTGAGCCTGTGCGCGAGCATTATCGGCAGCGGCATCAATTCCTTTGTCTCATCGCATGCAAACCCGAACATCATGCCCTGATCG
>PNBM01000340.1 GCA_003135995.1 Ignavibacteriota bacterium
AATATTGTGTATCGTTATATGACTTGAGGGAGTCTCCTCGCTCTTTGAGGAACCCCCGGGACAAGTATTACTCGTTTATAATTGTACATTGTACATTGGTATTTGTACATTGTTAAATGTGCAGAGATAATTTCAGCATAACATTCCTTCTCTCCCCATAACTCCCCGCACTGAAATATGTTCCTTTTAATATGTAATCGTTATCAAATAAATTCGAAATATATAATGACGGCTCGAGAGTTACATTATCAAATAATCTGAATGTATATCCTCCCGATATATCAAAAATAATATACGGTGAAACGTGCGCATCTTTATTGAAATCAAATAAACCCGTGCCAAATGGAATACCATTCGGATTTCCGTTCGTCAAACCTGAACCATATACAGACGTCATGCTTACAAACCATTTATCAGGCTGATAAGTTATTCCGCCGGCAATTGAGAGCCTCTGGTCATGGTCTAAATCTGTTGCATCTCCGTCGTTACTGAAATCGAGAAAACCTCCGGTAACAGCTCCGGAACCATAAGCATGAATGATAGAAGTATTTAAATAAGCAGTGAGCGGGATTTTAGGATGACTATATGATAATGCAAGCTCTACTCCTGTTGTTCTTATTGTTTCAATATTAACCGGAGTTTTTACTGCACTCGAACCAATTGTCTGGTCATCTACTCCCGGACTCGAATATTTGTAAAAGAAATTAAGCTTTGTTTTTAAACCGAAAGCAAAACCTCTTACATATCCAATTTCATAAAAATCATCTTTTTCCGGTAAAGTCGGAATACCTGAATTGCTTACATTCGAAGCAATAGTTCTTAATCCTTCTATATTATTCGGCATAAAAATCTTTCCGTAATATAAATAAGCAGTGTTCATTTCATTAATGAAAAAATTTATTTTTAAACGAGGACTAACAAGATTTTGCAAATTCATTATCGGAGCAATATGCTGGTCATACCTTATTCCGAAATCAAAACGTAACTGTTTTATTACATTCCATTGACTTTGAGCGAATACGCCAAAATCAGAACCTGCATAGGAAGATAATACTGTCGGACCCAGTCTTCCTAAACTATCCCTCGAAGTAAAATTTTCCTTACCGTTTGTAGTACTGAAATTAAAACCGTATTCTGTTAAAAGAGTGCTTGATAAACGTGTACTTAATTTTGACCTTATGCCATAAGTTCCAAAACTCCTGTCTTCAGTTAATGCATATAAAGTGCTATCGCCCTGAAATTGAAAATTTACGGGACTGACGGAACTCGGTGCATAAAGAAGACTTCCCTGCCGACCGTACAAACCGACAAACAAATTGCTTTCGTGATTTTTCTTCTCCGAAATTGTATGAAAATAAGAAAATGTTTCATACGCGTTTTTTGTCACCTGATTATCCGGTGAAAATCCCTGTTCTAATGAATCAAACGGAACCTGTGTGTTTGTACTGCTGTAATTCAGATTTGTTGTTATATAATCCGTTTTATTCAATTGGTAATCAAATTTTCCAAATAGAAAATAATCTGTTCCTCTGTCGTTGAATAATGTTGCTGNNCCTGTCTTGAGCCTGATAAATAATAACTAAATTTATTAATGTGGTTGCTAAATGAAAGAGATTGCCCGTTTGAATTTATTGTTCTAAATGGTCCAACCCTGCCTCCCAATGTATCGCCGATAGCAGAGCTCGATTTCCCTAATGAAACTAAATACCCGGGAGAAAAAGGTTTCGTTCCGTTAAAGACTAAATAACTGCCGATGTAACTCGAAAAATCCAGATGAAATTTTCCGCCCGGAACTCTATTCATAATGTCCACTATTGCNNACCTCCGAAAACACCAAGTGGTACCGGCAGACCGTCAACATAATAAGTGTATTCCCCGTGTTGTCCATTTATATGAACTTCACCCGTTGGTGCCTTTGCCGAACCGACTAAATTTTGCTGTATGATTTGAGTCAATCCCGATGTAGGCGATCCGTGGTAAAGTTCAGATTCGAATGTTTGGTATCCCGTACTTAAATCTATTGATGAAACAGTTTTATCGAGTTCTGCATTAACTTCAATTTCATTTGTCGTGATATCTCTTTCTCTTAAAGCCGCATTATATTCCGAATTGGATTCATTTAAATTAATTGAATCAGTAAAAATTTGATATCCTATATTATAAATTCTGATTATATAATTTCCGGGTTCGACATCTCTGAATACCGCTCTTCCGGTTACAGTAGTATGCTTCGTTTCCAATGGTTCCCTGTTCTTAATAAGCGTAACTTCTGCTGACTGTAATGGCACTTTACTTGTTGAATCATAAACGTGAACTATAAATACAACATTTATAAAGGGACTGGCAGTTTGAGAATATAAAACTGTATTTAAAAAAATCATCATATAAATTATTGCGAATAATAATTTAATTTTATTCATATTAAAGTTTAATTTTTAATTAATAAAAATAACTGTAATTTTATAAATTACTTTATTTAGGAATGGCTATTTTTTATATGATTGAAGGCGGAGCACGATTGGAGATATTAATTATTGGTTGTAAATCCGGTTTATCGGTATTTTCCGGAATATTTATGTATTCAAAATTTAAAAAGCTTTTGAGAACTAAAGGTTGGGTTATATCAGAATTAGCTAATGTAAAATTTATAATACAAGCACTACAATTATCTTCGTGGTTAAACGCGGAATGATTATGTAAAAACTCACTCCCGTTCAAAACGAAGAGAACCGCAGTAAATAAAACAAATGATAATATTTTATTCTTGTATAATCTCAAAATTTAATTAACTAAACTATTATTTATTCATTTAAGTTGCAATTGCAATAAAATTATGTTTTTGTTAAGAAATTTTCGACACAGATTTAATTAAAATGTAAAACCTTTGACGCTGATTTTTTATGATTTTGTATGATTGAATAAGATTGAAGAATCTTCGATAATGATTTTGTATGATTTTGTATGATTGAATAAGA
>PNBM01000378.1 GCA_003135995.1 Ignavibacteriota bacterium
AATTTCCTGGATTCCCGCGTTCGCGGGAATGACAAATCCCTTCAACCGGTAATGAGCCGATCCCCGTTCCTACAAAGAGAGGGGAAAGCAGAAAATTTAAAATTTATTTCAAAATTCTCCCGGGATTTTTTTCCACATAATCCTTCCAGGAATATTTTTTATTATAAGATTTATTAATTTTATTTTGTAGTGAATAATAATGGCACAATGCAATTGCAAGTGCATCGGATGAGTCCATATATTTCGGCTCGTGATTAATAGATAAAATGGATTTTACCATATACTTCACCTGTTCTTTTGATGATGCCCCGTTACCCGTAACGGACTTTTTAACTTCTCTCGGTGAATATTCACTTACATTCAGATTTGAATTCAACGCCGCAANNCTAATTTGAGTGTCGACTGAATATTTTTCCCGAAATATGCTGTCTCGATAGAAAATTCATCAGGATTAAATTTTTTGATTTTTTCGAGGCATCTGTCGTAAATGATTTTTAAACGATTTGTTAATGGAAGTTTACTGTTGAGAACCAGTGCATCATAATGTAATAATTTCAGCCTGTCATTTTTGCATTCGATTATTCCTATTCCTGTTATTACGGAACCGGGATCTACACCGATGATTTTCATTATTGAAAAATTATTGTACGATTTATTCTTTTTTTCGCAGTCTGAAGACTGCGGCTACGGTTTATTTTGCACAATCTTCAAGACCTGGGAACGTAATAAAAATCAGTGAAATCAGTCTAATCAATAAAATCAGTTATTATAAATCAGCGTTTGAATAAAGATTTTGAACATCATCATGTTCTTCCACTACTTCTAAGAATCTCATTACATCCGCCGCATTTTTTTCGTCAAGTTCTATTAAATCCTTTGCAACAAACTGAAGCGCGGCATGTTCTATTTTAAATTTTTTAGCTTCTATTGCTTTGCGGACTTTTTCAAAATTTTCCACATTACTTATTACTTCGAAATATTCTTCTTCTGTCTTCAGATCATCGGCGCCTGCATCGAGAATAATTTCCATAACATCATCTTCGGTATGATTTTCTTTACTCACTGTAACTACGCCTTTGCGTTCGAACATCCATGCAACCGAACCCGATTCACCGAGGTTTCCGTTTTGTTTTGCAATCATATGCCTGAGTTCCGCAACAGTTCTGTTGCGGTTGTCCGTAACGCATTCAATCATCACGGCTATTCCATGCGGGGCATAAGCCTCATAAGTGATTTCCTCGTAGCTGACACCTTCAAGTTCACCGGTACCTTTTTTAATTGCCCTTGTAATATTATCCTGAGGCATATTGGCGTTCTTGGCAATCTGAATGGCGAGTCTCAATCTGGGATTGGCATCGGGATTTCCGCCAACATCGCGGGCAGATATTGAAATTTCTTTTATTATTTTTGTGAAAACTTTACCTCGCGCGGCATCAGTTGAGGCTTTTTTTCTTTTAATTGTAGCCCACTTTGAATGTCCAGACATAATGATTAAAATTTATTTAAATATTAAGAATTTTGAGTGATAAAATGCATATCTCTTATACGAAGTTTTATAGATTCCCGTCCGTTCCACTTATTTTTGTCTATTGAGTAACATATATCACAAAATTCACCCGGGTTAATTTTATTTTCGAAATCCTTCGATGTGAAAAACACAGCTTCAAACATTTTATTGCTTGCCGAATCACGGACTTTAAATATATGCGTATCACTCTTTGCTTTCCGGACANNATTCGTCTGGAATAACGGAATGGCATTGCCGGGACCATACGGCTCAAAGAATGCTAAAATATTAACAAATGAATTTGTAATTTCGTCTAATTCAACTTCAATGTCAATTTCAATTTCGGGAATGAGTTCACTGCTTTTGAGTTCCGAGCATGCTATTTCATTAAAAGTTTCCTTGAAATCTTCTATGTTTTCAAGCGCAATTTCAAGCCCTGCTGCGTGGTTATGTCCTCCGAACTGAATTAATTTGTTCTCACATTTTTTTAACGCTTCGTATATATTAAAACCGTTGATACTTCTTGCACTTCCTTTCGCAACCCCGTTAACAGTTGTTAATACTATTGCAGGTAAATTATATTTTTCAACTAATCTAGCCGCAACTATTCCTATAACTCCCGGATGCCAGTCCCTGTTGTGCANNTTTAAATGCATCTTCTGTTATGGATTTATCAAGTTCTCTTCTGTTTGAATTTTCAGAATCAAGAATCTGGGCAAGTTCATTCAGGGCGCCGTCATCGTCGCTTGTTAATAATTCGACAGCTCTTTTTGCATCCCCAAGGCGCCCGACTGCATTTATTCTCGGAGCCAATGTATATACAATGTTGGTCGTATTAATATTATTGTTCTTGAGACCTATTTNNTATTGCCTGAATTAACTTGAACGCTACACCTGCTCCGCAAAGATATTTGAAAGGATAACTGCAATCCCGCCTTAGAGGGTCCAAAACTGCCAGTGCTGCAGGTATATGGTCAGGTGCCTGGTGATGGTCGCAAATTATGAAATCTATATTCAACGTTTTGGCATATTCA
>PNBM01000067.1 GCA_003135995.1 Ignavibacteriota bacterium
AGATTTGAATTCAAAAAAAATAATCCTAAATAACCACAATACATACTGCTATCCTGATTAATCCAGCTTGCTCCTGCGTTTGTAGTTTTTATAAGAGTGCTGTAAACTCCGTTTGACGTCCATCCTGCTGTCCATCCGGTATTAACATTTACAAAGAAAACGGAGTTTAGAATTCCCCAATTGTTACTCTTGAATTCCCATCCGTTTCCACCGTTTGAAGTTTTAGCCAGGCAATTATAAATACCGGCAGCAAAAGCATTTCTTGAATTTATAACTGATACGGAGTTAATAATATAATTTTGTCCTGTCACTAAACTTATCCAGTTTAATCCCCCATTCGTAGTTTTACTCATCATCGGAACTGAGTACATAGCGTCCGCACCTCCACCAACAAAACCGGTAATTGTGTCCGCAAAATACAAAAAATTAAGCCTCAATCCTCCGGGATAAATAGGATTGCTCCAGTTGATACCGCCGTTTGTAGTTTTATAAATTCTGCCTGTAATTGTGGACACCCATCCCGTATTTACATCTTTAAAAAATAATGATCTATAACAGCAATCACTTGTTGGTACAACGTAAGGAATCCAGTTGTCACCTGCATCGGTTGTTTTATATATACCGTCACCGCCCGTAGGATTCGTACCCTCACCCGCGAACCAGCCTGTATTTTCGTTTACAAAATAAATATCATGATTGTAAAAACTCGGAACATTTTTTCCGGTAAAAGATATTCCACCGTCAATTGTTTTTTGGATATGACCGTTACTGCAGGACAGCCATCCTGTCAGAGAATTAACAAAATATAAAGAATAAATTTCATCTCCTACCTGATTAGAAAAAATCCAGTTTGAACCTCCATTTGTTGTTCTTAAAAAAATATTCCACTCGCCACCTATCCATCCCGTCAGGGAATTTATAAACTTAACACAAATCAAGTTTCCGGTTGTGTTGCTTATTTGCTGTGTCCAGTTTGTTCCTCCATTAGTGCTTTTTAATACTAATCCGTTTGCTCCTGCAGCCCACCCTGTTCGCGAATTGATAAAATATATACCTGAAACGCTTTTATTATTCTGCCATGATTGGTCAATCCAGTTCAATCCGCCGTTAGTTGTTTTAGATATTCTGCCATATGCAGATGGTACCCAGCAAGTATTTGCATTTAAAAAATATGCTCTTCCTAATTCCTCTCCGGAAGGCATTGGATTTTGCCATATCCAGTGTGTCTGGGAATTTAAAATATTCCCGTAAAGGGAAATAAAATTTATTACTAAAAAAAGAAAAATAATTTTTCTCATAATAATTATTAAAATTATTTTAACAAAAATAATTTCTTTGTTTCTTTAAAATCTCCCGCGGTCAGTGTGTAAAAATAAATTCCTGATGATAAACTGCTGCCATCGAATTTCAATTCATATGTGCCGGGGTTTAATTTTCCATTGACCAATGTTTCAATTTCCCTTCCGGTTATATCATACACTTTCAGTGTCACAAATCTTGAATCTTTAATCCGGAATCTTATAATCGAAGACGGATTAAACGGATTCGGATAATTCTGACTTAATGAAAATTTTTCTGATGCCGGGTTGTTGTCTGTAGTATTAACAAAATCTTTAAGTGAAATATGAAGAATCGTTCCATTTTCTCCTACTGCCCAGCCCGATAATGAGTTATAGAAAAACACAGAAGATAATTTTTCATCCTTCGTAGTCGGAAAATCCGTATACCATTTCATTCCTCCGTTATATGTTTTTGATATTCTTCCGCCGAATGAATGAGATGACGTATACCAGCCGGAATTTTCATTTATGAAAAACACTGATGTGTAAGTTGCGGGCGGACTGTCGCCGTCATCTCCGGCTGTACTATTTGAAACGGGCTTTCCCCAGTTCTCTCCTCCGTCAGTAGTTTTAAATAAACTGTAAACACTGCCAGAGGCCCAGCCGGTCAGTTCATTTATGAAAAAGACTGAACGCCACGAATAAGCATTAATATTTTTGGCAACCCAGTTTAAACCTCCGTTGGTAGTTTTAGAAATTCCTCCGTTGTAAGCTATCCATCCGGTATTTGAATTTATGAAAAATATCGAATAAATAGTACGTAAAGTTGATGATGATTGAAATCCCCAGCTTATTCCGCTGTTTGTGGTTTTCAAAATCGTACCGGAATCACCCGCTATCCACCCTGTGCGGGAATTTAAAAAATAAATTTTATTTAAATTCTTAATTGTACCGGGAACCAATTGATTCCAGTTTACTCCTCCGTTAATTGTTTTGAATAATAAGCCGTTATTTCCGGCAATCCATCCGGTTTTTGAACTAATAAATCTAACATCATTAATTCTTTCAGTAGTATTTATAACTTGTGGACTCCAGTTCAAACCTCCGTTTTTAGTAACAAGAACCGTACCGGCATCTCCAACCGTCCAACCTGTTTCGCAGTTGATAAAATAAACAGAGTTTAGCCAATTGATTGTACCGCTTGTCTGTTGAGCCCACTGGGCATATGAAGAAAAAACAATAAAATGAAGAAAACAAATAACAAATAATGTCTTTTTCATAATTTTATTATTTTAATTTATTAAATNNCATCGGGATTTCTGATAAAATAACTATCGTTATTTTATCATCAACATTTTTTTTGTTTCTACAAAATCTTTTGAAATCAATTTATAAAAATAAATGCCTGATGCCAATTTACTCCCGTCAAATTTTACTTCATATGTGCCGGGTTGTAATTTTTCGTTTACGAGCGTTTCAATTTCTCTTCCAAGAATATCGAATATTTTTAATATAACAAAACCATTTTCCGTTTTCACTTTTCCGTTTTCTGAATTTGCTATTCCAAATTTGATTGTTGTGGATGGATTAAACGGATTCGGAAAATTCTGTTCAAGCTTGTATTTATCCGGAAGATTGCTTGAAATTTGATTTACGGAAATTGGGATGAAGCCTATTAATGGTAATTGTACGTAAGTCGGATTGTATGTATTCATATAAATCCGGTTCCTTGCTTTTACCAGCGATGGCAACACGTGAGGATTTGTCCTTAAGAAAGGGTCGTTTGATATGTTGTCAAGATTTGTAACTATTACCCTGATTTTATTTCCCGTTTTGAAAATATGTGAAGAAGAATTTCCGTAAAACGTAAGCTGTCTTATAACATTTGGAACTATGTTTCTTTCAGTATAATTCGCTCTTGTAATTATATCGCCACTGCCGTCGGATTTAATTTCCCAGATTTGAATGTTAAACTGAGCTTTGTTCGCAGAAGATAAATAATGAATATTGACCATCGGAGTTCCAATCATTCGTGTATCGGAAAGTAATGGCTTCGTATCAAAACATAACTGTGTCTTTGCGAATTTACATGCGAAAATTGAATCATTAAATTCACGGTTAACTGCTTCGAGCATCGTTAAAGTAGTATCCTTTATATCGTTTACAAAAGCAATAGTATCCGATGGATTATTGTAAAAAAGTTCGTTATATAATCTTCCGTTTGGTTGTAAATAAAATTTAACGTCTGTTGTTCCGGCGGGTCGATATGTATCAGAATAAAATCTCTGCCACGTCCATTTATTATTTTGTCTCGGATAAACACTGGAAGCGTAAATAAATTGCGCGGAATCAAGAGACTGGTTTTGTTCATTTTGTAACCAGTAATCTGCCCACTCGCCGCTGATGTAATCATAATAATCACATTCCGAAGCTGCTGAGTCCGCACCGTGTGCATCGTAAGTTCCGAAATACATTCTGTAAGGAGTGGTAATGTTATTAACCTGTTTTATAAATCCGTACGGATTAAAAAATTTATCCTGCCAGCACATGCCTGCGAGAAAAGGTGTCGTGTTTTGATTAATCTTATTTACAAAATCTCTGTTCATCGGAACATAATATGCAAGGCTGTCCCACTTATCGGGAGTATCTGCAAGAATCCAGTTTCTGTATGCTCTTACTTGCGGAGTGTAATTAGCGATTGTATCTACATAACTAAGTGACCATAGCAGCGTCATCTTAACGCAATTATTTTCAATCCAGCTTGTTGCGAATTCCGGTGATGAGACATCCGAAACGATGCACCTGAGATTCAAACCATTACAGCAAGCCATAAGTGGAATAGTTCCTCCCTGCGATGCGCCCATAGCACCTACCATATTGGGATTAACAATAGTTTCCGCTTTTACATACTGAGCGACTTTAATAAAATCGTTCATTTCAGTTGTACTGATTAAATTCGAAAATCCGGTTGAGTGCCCCTGCCCTCTCATTGAATAACATAAAGAATAATAACCGTAACTTGACTGTTCGATAGCATCCGGAATGTAATCATTTTTTGAACCGCCGTATCCGTGACAGAATATCACGGCAGGCCATCCGGCTGAGGGTTTAACCGTGTCGGGAATAAATTTGGTGCAGTCAAGAATTACACCATCGTTTGTAGTGATAGTAAAATCTATTCTCTGTAATGGAAATCTTTTTTTGGTTCTTTGAGAAAATATATTTGTCGGATAAGCAAAAAGGATAAGAAGAAATAAAGAAATGAAAATTCTGTATCGATTTTTCATAAACTCCCCAAAATATTTTTTTATTGAATTATTAATTATAATAAATCGTAAAATCAGAGCATAAAACTTAATTCTATTTTTGACCTGTATCTTATATGTGAGAAGTCAAATTCTACCGGTGCAAATATAGTTATTTATATAAATACAGTTTTATGCTCAAATAAATGTGTAATGTGCATATAATTTTACGATTAAATGTGTAAACCTCAACCGATTTATTATGCAAATTTCGTTCCAAATATTGAAATAATGATGTTAAATATTAATTGCTTAAAATATCAATAATTTAATTCGCTCATTCGCATATTAAATTTAACTAAAAATATATTTTAAATCAAAAAATATAGTGCGAATACTATTGTTTTGAATGCTCTCACTATGTTATTTTATATAATAATTAAATTTTGGATATCTTAATTCAGTAATAAAAATAAAACGAAATTAATAACTTCAAAAATAGATTTGATATGTATAATTTATTAAAAAATAATATTACTCAGAATATGAATAAGTGGAATCTGAATAACAAAAAAGCATTAGTAACGGGCAGTACAAAGGGAATTGGAAAAGCAATAGTTGATGAATTTATTTCTCTTGGCGCGGAAGTTTTTATTGTTTCGAGAAATCAGAAAGAAGTTGAAAATATTATAAAAGAATATGCTATAAAAGGAATTACGGTAGAGGGAATTTCTGCGGATTTAAGCAAAAAGGAAGAGCGTTTGAAACTATTTAATTTTGTAAAAGAGAAATGGGGTGCTCTCGATATTCTCGTTAACAATGCCGGAACAAACATACGGAAAAAAACTATAGATTTTACAGACGGGGATTATGATTTTTTATTATCAACGAATCTTGGTTCTACGTTTGATATGTGCCGATTGTTTTATCCTTTTTTAAAAAAATCGGAGCAGGGAAATATCGTGAACATAGCATCGGTGGCGGGATTAACGTCATTGAGAACCGGTTCAATATATGCAATGACCAAAGCCGCTATAATACAGTTGACAAAAAATTTAAGCGTCGAATGGGCGGGAGATAACATAAGGGTGAATGCCGTTGCTCCGTGGTTTTTCAAAACTACTTTGAACAAAGTCATTCTAGAGCGCGAAGATTTTTACAATGATGTAATGGCAAGAACACCTATGAAAAGGCTCGGTCAGGTCGAAGAACTCGCAAATCTCGTTGCATTCCTCGTTATGCCCGCATCATCATACATAACGGGACAATGCATATCCATAGACGGAGGATTTACAGTGTATGGGTTCTGAAAAAAGTGTTACTTTATTAACCTCATTCCCAATCCCTGATCGGGAATGTATAATAAAATTATTTTCATTTTTGCTCTCATTCCCAATCCCTGATTGGGAATGTAAAATAAAATTTTTTCAATCGCTCTAACGCCTTTTCTGCAATTGTATCACCTATTGATAGCGACGCTGTCGCTGCAGGTGACGGCGCATTACAAACGTGTATCACTCTTTCGTTCTCAACGAATAAAAAATCATCGACTAAATTTCCATTTACATCGCAAGCCTGTGCCCTTACACCTGCGCCGCCCGTTTCCAAATCGCCCGATTTAATTTCGGGAAGAAGTTTTTGCAAAGCTTTCACAAAAGCAGGTTTTGAAAATGAACGGTAAAACTCTCCGAAGCCGATTTTCCAGTATTTTTTTGCTACTGTCAGAAAACCTTTCCAGAATATGCTTTCGGCTAAATCTTTGAAATCAATATCCGTTTTTTTATATCCTTCACGCTTAAAAGCGAAGACTGCATTGGGTCCGGCTTCCACCGCACCATCGATGCCTCTTGTAAAATGAACCCCAAGGAAAGGAAACTGAGGGTCGGGAACGGGATAAATTAAATTTTTTACCAGATATCTTTTTTCTTTTTTAATCGTAAAATATTCACCCCGGAAAGGAATTATCTTAATATTCAAATTATCGTTATTCAGTTTTGCAACACGGTCTGATTGCAAACCGCAGCAGGTGATTAACAATTTACAATTAAAAGTAAAATTATTTGTAGAGACAGAAACAATTTTATGTGCAGGGGTTAGAAACTTGGGTTCGGTGTATAATGCGGAACCCGCAGGAATATTCTTATTATCATCTATATATTCCAATTTTTCATTAAAAAATATTTCTGCACCTTTATCTTTAATCAAACCTGCAAGTTTCTCCGAAACAATTTTATAATCTATAATTCCGGTTTGCGGAACAAGTATTCCTTTTATTCCATTTACGTGAGGTTCGAATTCCTTTAATTCATCTGATGATAGTTCCTTTAAATTTTCGAGCCCGTTCTGCTTTCCGCGCTCGAACAGGTTATTTAATCCCGGAATTTCTTTTTCAGTCGTTGCAACTATCACTTTACCGCATATCTCATAAGGGATTTCGTTTTTATCGCAAAATTCAAGAAGCATTTTATATCCGCGCCGGCAGTTCGTTGCTTTCAGGCTTCCGTGTTTATAATAAATTCCGGAATGTATCACGCCGCTGTTGTTTCCCGTCTGATGTTTCGATACTCCGCTTTCTTTTTCTATTATGCAGATTTTTAAATGAGGATTTTTTTCTAATAGCTTATATGTTGTGGCAAGTCCGACAATTCCCGCACCGGCTACAATGATGTCAAAATTATTCATCGGTTTATAATTGATTATACAAAATTGCAGTAATAAAAAGTTTTTTGTAAGTCAAAATTTATTTTTGGTATTCTGTTTTCAAGACTCCAGAGATTGTTTAAAAATGAAAATATTAATGTTCTTGCTCAATTGCCACGAGCTTTAGCTCGTGCATAATTTATCACAAATTCGGGCTTTAGCCCATAATCAGTTCTCATTTCAACACTCCACATTGTAACTCATTCCAATCTTCAAATCGATTTAAACATCGAATAACCCGTAAGTTCATAAAATTCAAATTCTTGAACAACTTCATATCCAAGCCTCTTATATAAATTTACATTCCTGATATTCGTAGTATCTAACGCCGTTCCCTTTGCAGTAGGATGTTTCAAGCATTCGGGTTCAACGGATAGCATTAATTTTGTTCCGATGCCGCGCCCCTGCATTTCGGGATTTACCGCAAGTTCGTTTAAATAAAAATGCGGAACTTCAGGTCTGTATTTTCCGCTCGTCATAGCATATTCCCCGATAAATTTAATCCTTTCATTATTCGCTTTTCTTCTCATTTCATTTACAGCGAAATCCAATTTATCAGACCAATTATGATTGCTTTCCGGTGTCGTGTAAATTAAAGCACCTGCAAGTTTATCATCAACAAATGCCCCGTGCATTTTTAAATTCATTTCGGGTAAAATTGATAAAACTACGAGCTCATAAACCAATTTTGTTATTCTTTCTCTTTCTATTTCTTCAGGGAAAGCGAAAATATGCAGCGGGTCACTTATAAATGCTGCGGTAAAAATTTGTACCGCTTCTTCGTTATGAAAAGAAGACACTGACTTTATTGAAAAATTCATAAATAAAATTAACTATATCGTAAATCAGATTACAGGAAAAAATCAAATAACAGATTATTTTATTAAACTTTTGAACATTATTTTCAGTTTCATTGAATACACTTAAATTTCATTGTTATTAAAGAGTAATGTATTTAAATTCAGTCACAAAAATTATAAAACTATGGAAAACAAATTACATTTAACGATGCCGCGTAAGCATATACTTGTTACCGAAATTGAAAATCCGGTAGGATTAAAGGTAGGAATGATTCAGTTAAACAGACCCGATGTTTTGAATGCCCTTAACATCGAGTTGATGAAAGAACTTGTTGAAACACTCGAATCCTTCGATATGGATTCTGAAATCGGATGCATGGTCATTACCGGCAGCCAGAAGGCATTCGCAGCAGGAGCAGATATAAACGAAATGGCTGAAGCAAGCACTGTTGAAATGATTAAGCGTGACCAGTTTGCGACCTGGGACAGAATTATGAAAATTAAAAAACCGGTTATTGCATCGGTGAGCGGGTATGCACTCGGAGGCGGATGTGAACTTGCAATGTCCTGTGACATGATTTTTGCGGCTGAAGGTGCAAAATTCGGACAGCCGGAAATTAATCTCGGAATAATTCCCGGTGCGGGTGGTACACAAAGATTAACTCGTGCAATAGGTAAGGTGCGCGCGATGGAAATGATTATAACCGGAAAAATGTATTCTGCTAAAGAAATGTTTGACGCCGGGCTTCTTACGGCAGTCTTTGCCGACGATGTTTACCTTGATGAAACAATTAAGGTAGCAAAAGAAATTTCAAATAAACCTGCAATTGCCGTTCAGCTTGCTAAGGAATGTATAATGAAAGCGTATAACACAACGATTGAAGACGGAATACAATTTGAGAGAAGAAATTTTTATCTGCTTTTTTCGAGTGAAGATAAAATCGAAGGGATGAAAGCGTTCATTGAAAAAAGAAAACCTGTGTGGAAAAATAAATAAGTTTATAAAGTTTATAAAGTTNNAAAGTTCATAAAGTTTATAAAGATTAAAAAATATATCTTAACCCCGTAGGGGTGATATCTTGGTAGAAATGAAATATAATATACGCTGAACCCCGTAGGGGTGACATCTTGGTAGAATTTAATATTTACGCTCTATGATTTTTTGAACAATTAATTTAAATCAACAATTTGAAAAAATTTATAATTGTATTATTCGTATTAATTTTTTACGGCATCACTGCCACTGCTCAGGATGAGAATCTGCCGGCACCACCGATGCAAAAAGAAAAAGTCGCGGACGAATTAAACGCAGAACAAATAATCGAACAAAACAAAGCCGCCCTTGTTTCAATCTGGTATAATAGTAATGATTATTACAGTTCCTATTATCCCAATACCACACCGAAAGATACAACGCTGTTAAGCGGAAGCGGATTTATATTCATGAAAAACGGTATGGTCGGTACGAATTATCACGTAATCGCCGGTCTCGATAGTTTAATGATTAAAACAAGTAACGGTACATTTTATAATACTGAATTAATTTACGTCGAAGAAAAAAACGATTTCGCAATTTTAAAAATAGTTGATTCCACCAAAAAAGAATTTCCAACCGTGAAACTCGGTAATTCGGATGATTTGAAAGTCGGACAAAATATATTCGCAATCGGTAGTCCTCTCGGTTTTGAATACACAATTTCCGAAGGCATAATCGCTGCCATAAGGGAAAACGAAAAAGTAAGTTTTAATGACCCGGAAACCTATGCTCTCGTTGAAAAAACATTTGATAAAGTGATTCAAATCACAGCAGCAATATCCCCCGGCAACAGCGGCGGGGCGCTATTTAACGGCAGGGGCGAAGTTGTCGGAATCACTACATATTCGTACGGGTTCTATGGAAATTTAAACTTTGCAGTTGCTATAAACGACTTCAGCAAAATTTTAAACAATATTAATTTTTCAAACCTCGAGAAGGACGAAAATTATAATGGTAAAAAATTGGAAAATCTTTTTACAACAAATTATAAGTTAGCCGAAACTTTTAAAACAAAAGTTTTCGCCAACTGGTTTTACTCAAAACAAATCGATACTATGAAGAAGTTAGATACTTTTGCTGTAAAACAGGATTCTATTAACAGAATAAATCTATCCAAATCCGAACTTTACTTTAATGCCTGTTTGGACCTGCGGCCTGATACCTTCTATGTTTATCAGGACCTGATGGAATTATATGTATATACAGATAATTTTTTAAAAGCGGAAGATTTATATAAAAAGATTAAAGAAAAATTTGATTCAGACAGCCTTTTAAATACGCTCTCCTCATCACTTGCAGAAGCATACTCAACTTCAAAGGATTATAAAAAAGCTCTGACCTTTTATAAGAAAATGAAAAATCTCGATTCCGATGATGTTTTTATAAATTACCAGATTGCATATCTGAACGATATGATGAAAAATTATAAAAAAGCAATTAAAGGATATTTTGAGGTAATCAGACTGGATTCGAATTATATAAAAGCATATATACAACTCGGTCAGATTTATTACGACAAAAAAGATTATGAGAAAGCTAAAAAATATTTGCTATCAGCATACGAACGAAGTGAATTATATTCCGACTATGCGACTTATGTAGACCTTTATTATTTACTCGGCATGATAGCCGTAAACGAAGGAAGAAAATATGATGCCCTTATGGCGTATATAGATATCAAAAGAGCTTATTCTTATACAACCGAAGAAAAGAAGAAAAAGATAGAACTGTATAAAGCAATTCTGGAAATGGACAAGTAGAACAATGTTAAATGTTAAATGTTAAATTAAGAGCTTTCGATTATATCTCCGCAGTACTTCTGTTCTAAACCCCGTAGGCGTTTTCCATTTATAGGGGGAAATAAAAAAAATAAAACCCCGTAGGCGTTTCCCGTTTGTAGTAAAAGATGCACCAAAAACCCCAACGCAGTAGGCGTTTCCCGTGCACTCTTTGCATCCCGATGCGTCGGGATTTATAGAAAGTTATAAAAAAGAACTCAAACTCCGTAGGAGTGATATTATTGTAGAAAAATAATTTATTTTAATTTTTTAACTCCGAAGGAGTGACATTATTAATTTTCTTGTTTAAATTAAATATATTCGTTGCAGAAGAAAACACCAAAAACCCAAACGCCGTAGACGCTTCCATTCATTCCTAATATCCTATTGTTTATTACCTAATTAAAAAATTTCACTTCACCAACAACATCTGCTTTGTATCCGTGAAATTTCCTGCTTCCAATTTATATAAATAAATTCCGCTTGATAATTGTTTATTAGAAAATGGTACTTCGTATGTTCCCGGCTGCAATCTTTCATTAACAAGTGTCGAAACTTCTTTTCCGAGAATATCGTAAACTTTCAACATTATTAAACCATTTTCTATTTTCCCTTTTCCATTTTCCGATTTCGTAATCTGAAACCTTATCATCGTACCCGGATTAAACGGGTTCGGATAATTCTGAAACAATTTATAATCAGAAGGCACCTCATTAGAAATTGAATTTATATCTGAAACCAGCACGAATGTTAGTATCGGGTGTATTTCTCTTCCATTCGGCGGAATTCCTGTCTGCCCATGAAGAAAATCAAAAAATCCAACACCTGAAATTCTTATTCTTACATTTGCAGTAGTAAAACTTGTTGTCGGATGATATGTGTTATTAAACCACGTTCTGAGATTATTCAACTGTGTATACCTGCTTGTTGCGGCAACGCCCGGACATTGTGCATTTAACATTTCCGCAACCATTGTCTGGCTCGTATCACCAACCGCATGAATAACTATATGTATGTCGTTATCATCTTCAAGTTTATATTTATACATTATGCATTCTATCGAATACACTGTATCTTCCACGTCAAGCCTTGTATCGGGAAGAGTAACAGGTTTTGTCAGCGACCGCTGGTATTGAATCGTGCTCGGGATAACATTGTTAAAATTGATATGTGTTGTATCCGGGTCGATTAGTGTTTTCACAGCCCACCGCTCGACGCCGCACGTGATAAGTGTTCCGTCGGGAGTCTTCACGTTAACGAGTGCTTCATCATCTTTCTCGTCCTCTTCGTTATTCACTTTAGGAATAACAAATTTCAGAAATACGAGTGATGATACTATTAGAATTAGTATAATTAGATTTTTCATATTTAATGGCTAATTGTAGTATTATTTAATAAATCTTCAGTATTAGTCATTAAATAATCAACTATCCATTAACAATATACCAAAATATCAAATCAATCTAAACTTATATCTGCCTGTAAAATTTTAGTAAAAAAGTATAGGCATCTTATGCTAAAGATTGCATATTAATAACAATATAATCACACTGAATTTTCGATAGTAATTTCAAAATCATTTTTTTTGTTTATATTAAGAGATATATACGAATTTTTAAAATTAATTAGTATATCTTAACAATATGTTATTTCGAAAGTTTGGAAATGAATTATTTTTTTTATATAAAATTAGAAAAAATTGTTCTTTAAACTTTCCTTTTTTATTTTTAACTTAAGACACTGCAATAAATCTCGCAAGAATGTTATTCAAAATTTTTATTGAGATATTTTTTTAATTCGAAATAAGTTTTTTTAGATGCAAGAGTTCATACATTTACATAATCATACACATTACTCATTGCTGGATGCGATTGCAACGGTTGACGGTCTTGTCGATGCCGCAGTTGAAAATAATATGAAAGCCGTTGCCATCACCGACCACGGGGTAATGTACGGAGCGATGGAATTTTATAAGAAATGCACGCAAAAGGGTATCAATCCTATAATAGGTTTTGAAGCTTATGTGGCGCAGTCAGGCTCACGGTTTGACCGCGGAAGCAAAGGTGTGACTGCGGAAGTAATCGAAGCCGGCGAAATAGAAAAATCCGCATCCGCAAATATGAACTATGCTCACCTTGTTCTTCTCGCAAAAGATGAAAAGGGTTATAAAAATCTTATCAAACTTAATTCTCTGGGTCATACCGAAGGCTATTATTATAAACCCCGCATCGACCTTGAAATATTAAATAAATACCGGGAAGGTTTAATCGCTCTTTCTGCCTGTGCTCACGGAGTTATTTCGTGTTACATAGTGAGAAATGATTTGAACACGGCAAGAAAAATGATTGGAAAGTATAAAGATATTTTCGGCGAGGATTTTTACCTGGAAATTCAGGACCACCTGACAATTGATATCGAAAAAAAAGTTCTGAAAGAAATGCCTAAGCTCGCAAAAGAATTCGGAATAAAATTAATTGCTACGAATGATGTTCATTACATAAAAAAATCTCATGCGATTGCCCACAATATTTATCTTCACATAAGCGCCAAGCAAAGCAAAAGCTATGAACCGTCGGAAATCACTACCAACCTGCGTTACGGCACAGACCAGATTTATTTTAAGTCCGCAAAGGAAATGTGCGAGCTGTTTAAAGATTTTCCCGAAGCGATTAACTCTACTCTTGAAGTAACTGAGAAATGCAATCTGAAACTGGACACGAAAAAAAATTACATGCCTGCTTTTCCGATTCCGCAGGAAGATGATTGCAAAACACTCGATGATTACCTGACAAAGCTTTCACGCGAAGGAATGAAGAAAAGATTTAAAGATGTTACTCCGGAAATTGAAGAAAGGTTGAACTACGAACTCGAGATTATCAAGAAGATGAACTTTCCGGGATATTTTTTAATAGTAGCTGATTTTATTAATAGTGCAAAGGAAATTGGAATTCTCGTAGGTCCCGGAAGAGGCTCTGCCGCAGGCAGTCTCGTGTGTTATTGTCTTGGAATTACGAATGTGAATCCTCTCGATTATAATCTGCTCTTCGAAAGATTTTTGAACCCGGAAAGAATTTCGATGCCTGATATAGACATAGATTTTCAGGATGACCGGCGTGATGAAGTTATTAAATATGCTAAAGATAAATTCGGAGAGAAATCGGTAGCACAAATTATTACTTTCAATAAACTTGCTCCGCGCGGGGTTTTAAAAGACGTCGGACGTGTTTTGAATTTTCCGTTCAAAGACATTAATGACCTTACTAAATTAATACCGATTGTTTTCGGAAAAGTGAAGCCGCTTTCCGCCTGCATGAATGAAGTGGAAGAGTTTGCAAATTATTTTAAAACGGGAACGGAAGAACAGAAAGCCGACAGGAAAAAACTTTTTGAATATGCGAACGTTCTCGAAAACCTGAACAAGAATTCTTCTCTTCACGCATCCGGTATCGTTATTGCACCATCTGATGTAACCGACTACGTTCCGCTTTCAAAAGTTACGGGAGAGGATAGCGTTTACTGCACGCAGTATGATATGAGTTTGCTCGAGGATGCGGGAATGATTAAAATTGATTTTCTCGGGCTTAAGGAATTGAAAGTAATAGGAAAAACGCTGAAACTTATAAATAAAAAATATAATATAAATCTCACAACGGATTTAATTCCGCTCGATGATGAAAAAACCTATGAGCTTTTTTCTTCGGGCGCTACGGTCGGAATTTTTCAGTTCTCAAAAAGTAAAATGCGGGAATACCTTTCCAAGCTGAAACCAAAGAACATTAATGACCTTGCGGCAATGAATGCGCTTTACAGACCGG
>PNBM01000008.1 GCA_003135995.1 Ignavibacteriota bacterium
TACGGTGCATGAGTACTTGATGATTTTCCCAAGTATATTTATAATTCCTATTGGAATTAAACGTCGGGTCTATATAACATAAATTAATACTTTCATCAGGAATATCCTTCAACATCTTCAAATTATCCCCGCAATAAATACTCTGTGTCTTAAGGTGAAATGCTGTCATAGATTATTTTAATTTAAATTAAATCTTTTCATAATTAGAATAATATCTTAATTTATTATCTCTATCAATTTTTCTAATATTAAATTTATATGTATTTGATAAAGCAATCTTAAATTTTTCTTTTAATTCTCCTTNNTTAATCTTCCCAATAATTCAAGAATTAAATCTAAAGCTAAATTCATTGTCTCAAAATATGATTCATCATAAACAAAATTAGTTTTAATATTTTTAAAAATATTATTCCGATTGTTATTCAATAAAATTATATTATTAACCGTATTATCATCATAATGTAATCCAATTTTATCAAATATTTTTGCAATAGACTCTTTATTATCAAGTTTTATATAATCATTATAAAAATAATTAATCATTTGAACAAGAGAAACATGAATTAAAGCTAGTTTAATTGATAAATCAATTTTACTTTTGGCAACTCTTAAACGATGTGTTACAACATTAAATGTTTGTCTTGTTGGTTCATTAAAATCGATAAATTTCATTAAAGTGAAATCTAACAACTTAATATAAATATCTTCTTTTATTTGATAATGAAAATTATTTTCAAAATCTTTATTATTGATATTATTATATACATCTATTTCAAATGGTATTTCTTCATAATATCTCTCAAAAGAAAAACTAACAAAATCATTTTTTTGATTTGTAAATAATCTAATTATTCTATTAATTATGTTAATAATATTAATAACATCGTCTATTATTTTTTCGTTAGTTAATTCATTTTTAATTCTAAATTCGAATACATGACAAGGACTATATCGAACTTCATTTTCTATTTCTTCATCAAAATTACGTAACCACATAGAATAAGTGAATTCCTTGAATTTATTTTCAAACTGAGTTTTATATTTATCCGAAATATTTTTTGCATTAAATAAATTTATTATTACTTCATTAAAAAATTTCTTTAAATATATATTTAAAAAATTTATAGGTGAATATTGAATATGTATATCAATATCTTTTTTATCTTTTAAATATTGAACTTCAATAAATTTTCTTTTAATTGAAACGAAATGATGAATATCGCCCTCGAATGCATTTGTAGATGATTTCGCTATAGAAAATATCATATTAAGGTTTTTAAAAAAAATATATATTTTTTCATAATCTGTTTTTAAAATAAATGGACTATTTTTACTAATATCATAAGTGAGCATTGTAAGTGTTTCCGAGTCATCTTTACTTATGTATAATCTACCTATTATAGGAATATCATGATCATAATTTATTAAAACTGTAGCATATCCAAGTTCAATTTCACCATTATATATTTTTCCATAATAATTCTTAATCTCATTAATTTTCATTTTTCATTAATTNNATCTTTATAAAAATTATTAATTACTATATTATCGGTTTTTTTAATTTCTTCTTGTGAAAATTCTATATCATTCCCTAAGATTCCTTGCTTTTCTAATGTAAGGCTCCATTTCAATAAAATATTTCTAACTTGATTTAAAATTCCATGGATTTGTGATTTTGTAAAATGAAATGTAATATCATAATTAACACCCTCTTTAAGGAATATTTGTTTTAATTCGGGTGGATAGTGACCGTATAATTTTTCATTATTTTCGTTTTTTAAAATTGCTTCCAATTCAGATATTGATTGTTTTAAAGGATAAAGTGAAAAAAATTTTGTATCTTCTAAATGAGAAAAATCTATTGGCATCCAAATTCCGTTATAAGGATTATAGGCTTTCATTTCTCCAGAAACTAATCTATATGAGGGAATTTCAATGCCATCAGTATAATAACCATTAGATTCATTGTTTATCCAACTTTGAATATCTATTAAATCAAGTTTCGAAGAAATGAGTAAAGCAGTTCTCAACAAAGTTGACAAGGGTATTGATATATTAATTATATCTTTTTGTAAATTAATGACTATTGAATTCATAATTTTGTTTATAGATTTTTTAACCATTCCAATATAGGTGGAATGTAGGGAATTAAGGGAACAAATTTACTAAATAATTCTAATTTGTTTGTCAAAAATGTTTTATCGGGTTTAGATTTCGTAACTTCATTTTTAATAATAGCTATATCAGCAAATAAATCATTTTTATCAGATATACTTATTTCGTTAGTTAATCGTATCGTCTCTATTAATTTATCTAGTAAAGATAAATCATTTGTAATATTAGTTTGGGTATTATTATTCGATTGAGTATTAATTTGAGATCTATCTACTTTATTAAAGAAATTTAATATTATTTTATCGTTCATATTATCAGCGTTCTTTATAGAAGTATCTCCAGTTTCTTCTAAATATATAATTGCATTTGGTAGTAATCTTATAATCGATATTCCATCAATCATTGTAGTAACAATTTCTATATAATTTTTATCAGCTAAAAATTCGGTAATTTGAATAATACGATTGTCATATCCTTTCAGACCTAATTTTATTCTAATTTCATCCATATCAATATTTTCAGAACCTTTATGTATTTGATATTCTTTATATATTTCTACTAAAGCTAGTTGTGCCAATTCTTTCAGTGATAAATTTTTATGTGTTATTTCCATGAATAATAGTTTTTATTATTATTTATAAAAAAATTTAATTAAGATAAATCAATAGAAATTCATCCCCTCCGGTGTTTCGATATGTCGTTTAATCGTTAATCGAATGTAAATAAACTTATTATTTTATTAAATGAATAAAAAATAAACTATTTCTATTTATTTTCTTAATGATGGGTAGATTATCAATCGCTAATGAAAATTTCAAATCTGAGATATTAAAGAGTTTAATTTATATTCCTTTTTTCTGGTA
>PNBM01000228.1 GCA_003135995.1 Ignavibacteriota bacterium
TTTAATTCTTAATTCTTAATTCTGTTTTGTTCGTGTCCTTAGTTGTAAAAAGTTTTTGAAATCAGTGTAATCAGTGCAATCATATTAATCAGTGATTATGAATCCAACAATAAAAGCGAAAGAACTTCTATCAAAATACTGCATATCCGACCCATCGGAATTAGACATCCGTGAGATTGCCAATGCGGAAAACCTTCTGATATGTGAAGAAGAGTTAAGTTCACACGATGGACGCATTTTTCACGACGGAGAAACCGGAATAATAACAATAAACAAAAACATAAAAGAAGAAGGGCGTAAAAATTTTACTTTGGCGCACGAAATAGGTCATTTTTTCCTTGAATGCGAAAAGAAGTATTTTTGCAGAAAAGAAGATTTTCTTACATTCAGNNGTTATGAGACATTAAACAAAGCATCGGATAAATTCAACACGACATTAAGTTCAATGGCAATACGATATGCCGAATGCGGGAAATTCCCTATTGCAGTAATTTTAAGTTGTGAAGGAAAGGTTAAATGGAGCAAAGCGAACGAATATTTTCCTTTTAGATACGTTCCTGCAGGACAGAGATTAAACACTTTTTCGGGTGCATTTGATTTTTTTAAGGGAAAAGAAATTTCGACAAAACCCGAAGAAATCCTTGCCGATGCCTGGTTTTTAAACGACTTTAACTTTAAAGCAAATTATTACATGCACGAACAAAACATCCCCATGAAAAATTACAACGCCGTCCTCACAATCCTCTGGGAAGCATAAATAGCTGACCATATTCAGTTTACAAATTATTACTTAATTCTTAGTTAATCAAATTTTTGAATATTCCTTATAGGTTAAATATTGTTGAAATCATCAAAGATTAATTTAAAATGTTGAAAATCTTTACACTAATTTCTTTAAAAATAAATGTATTTATTGTCGAAATATCTTTTTGTATGTTTCAATAAATATTAAACATTTGGATTCTTATTCTCACATTCAATTTCTTCTTATTCGAGAATTTAATTCATAACTTTTTTCTTATAAGTGAATTAATAAATAATTATAAGAAAAATACAAATTATATCTTAAGAAAATTTATTTCGAATTGAGTATAATTAAGTTCTAACCAAACCGTGTTCAGCAAAACTTTTTTGAAATAATTGTTGCATTATTTCAATTTTGTTGTGGAATAAATCTTTTGAATAAAACTTTATAATAAAAAAGCCCCCATTAAGGTTGAGGGCTAAACCTAGAGGTAAACCTCACTACGGAATAATCCTTATTGTGGTTTGCTTCATTACAAATATAAGAAATTATAATTTAATATAAAATACTATGAAAAAAATTCTTGGGCTTGATATCGGAACAAATTCAATAGGTGGTTGTCTAATTAACTTAGAAGAATTTGGAGAAAAAGGAAGTATTGAATGGTTAGGTAGCCGAATTATACCAGTTGATGGCGAAATGCTTAACAAATTTAACAGTGGTAGTGCTGTAGAAACGAAAGCTGCGTTTAGAAGACAAAAAAGAGGAAGTAGAAGACTAAAACAAAGATATGTATTAAGAAGAACAAGATTAATCAAAGCACTGAAAATATTAGGTTGGTTAAATAAAGAATACCCAGAAGACTTCAAGGAAGCTCTCAAAGAAAATCAGGATTTCAAATTTAATATAAATAATTATATCCCTATTGAACAAAAGACAGTCAAAGAAGCGACGGAAGTTCTTGGTGTAAAAAGCAAGGATGGTAAATTATCAGTATCCATTGATTGGGTTGTGTATTATTTAAGAAAGAAAGCATTGAATGAAAAGATATCTATGAATGAGTTGGTTAGGATTATATATATGATGAACCAGAGAAGAGGTTTTAGAAGCAGTAGAAAAGATAAGAAGGAAGACGAAGAAAAGAAAATAGAAAAATGGGTTGAGATATTNNGCAATTGAGGAAAAGATACAGGAAGTTTCCGAAAAGAACTTCAAGAAACAGTTTATTAAGATTTATATTATTAAAGCTGGCAAATATATATGGGAAGAAAAACGAATAAACAAACCTGAATGGATAGGCAAAGAGTTAAATTTCTTAATTACAAAGGAAACATTAAAAAGCGGTGAAGAAAAATTAAAATTTCAGCAACCTAAACCAGATGACTGGGAAATGTCAAAAGTAGCACTTGAGCAAGACATAAAGAATTCGGGCTTAAATGTAGGTGAATACTTTTTCAATCATCTAGTAAATGATAAGAATTATAGAATCAGACAACAAATAATAGATAGGAGTTTATATCAAAAAGAATTTAAAGAGATTTGGAATAAACAATGTGAATATTACCCTGAACTAAAGGATACATCAAAACTGAAAGATATTTCTGTAGAGTTGTATAAACATAATGAAGCAAAGCAGAAGGAAATTCAGACACACGACATTTATTATTTACTTACAAAAGATATAATTTACTATCAACGTGAATTGAAGTCACAAAAACATTCCATCAGTTTATGCAAATACGAAAAGGGTAAATTTAAGAAAGATAATGATTTTATCAAAAAAGGATATAAAGTTGCACCTAAATCTTCCCCTGAATTTCAGGAGTTTCGTATCTGGCAAGATATTCATAATATTAGAATTCTTGAGAGAGAAAAAATAATTAATGGGAAAACTTTAATTGATTTTGAGCTTCCTAAGGATTTTATTAATAACGATATTAAAGAAAAACTNNGTATCAGAAACAGCAATTTTAAAAGCGATAGATAAGAAACTCTTATCAACAAAAACACATAAAGTAAATTTATTTGCTTCCAGAGATAAGCTAAAAGGCAATGAAACAAAGGCATACTTTAGGAAAATATTTAATAAAATTGAACACGATGGTGATAAATTATTAAATGATGAAAAGAGATTTTATAGACTTTGGCATATTATGTATTCAATATCCTCTTCAGATGCTGATAAATCTAAAAAAGGTTTAATGAATGCTCTCACTGATAAGAAAAAGAAGGAAACTAAAAACCGTGAGAATATAGAATTAAATCTGCCTGACAATGTTATTAAAGAATTAGCAGACCAACCAGAATTCAAGGAAAAGCAATATGCTGCTTATTCATCAAAAGCAATAATTAAGTTATTACATGTAATGAGGAGCGGGAAATATTGGAAAAATGAATTGATAAACGATGAAACCAAGAACCGTATATCAAAAATTATTACAGGGGAATTTGATGAAAACATTGACGATAGAACAAGAGAGCAAATAGCAAAACATAATTTAAATGTTATTGAAGATTTTCAAGGTCTGGAAACATCTTTAGCTTGTTATGTTGTTTATGGTACTGATTCTGAAAGACAGAATGATGACAAGTATGCTGATTACAAAGATATTGATGTAATGAAATTAATACCAAATAATAGTTTGAGAAATCCTATTGTCGAACAGATTATAAGAGAGACTTTGTTTGTTGTTAAAGATTTATGGGAAAAGTTTGGTCAGCCTGATCAGATACATATAGAACTTGGAAGAGAATTAAAGAAAAATGAAGTAGAAAGAAAGAAATTATCGGAAACTGGGTCAAAAAATTTCCGTGACAAAGAAAGAATAAGGAATTTGTTAATTGAATTAATAAATGACGGATTTCCGTTTGACACTAAACCAAACCCAAACTCCCCTATTGATATAGATAAATTTAGGATATATGAAAGCTCTTCCGGGTCAAATTATTTCGAATATGAGAAGAAAATGAAAAGTGAAAACACAAATTGGAGACCCACTAATGCAGAAATTAAAAGATATGCTTTATGGTTGGAGCAAAAATGCTGTTCCCCTTATACTGGNNCAAAATTATTTTCCAGTGAATACGAAATTGAACATATCATACCACGTGCTAAGCTAAAATATGATTCTATGGAGAATTTAGTAATTTGTGAATGCGAAGTTAATAAGGAAAAAGGGGATAAATTGGCCTCTAATTTCATAAGTGAATCACCAAAAACAATAAATAGGAATGGAAAAGAATTTACAATTAAAAATTACGATGAATATGTTGCTTTATGTAAATCAAATTTCAGAGGTAAGAAACTGAAAAATTTATTATGCGATGAAGTACCAAAGGAATTTATTTCCCGTCAATTAAACGACACAAGATATATAACAAAAAAAGTTGCTGAATTGCTTTATCCGATCGTAAAAGATAAGGAAGGGATTATATATACTGGTGGAAGTATAACAGCAGAACTGAAAAGAGAATGGGGATTAACAAAAGTTTGGAAGGATTTAATGAAACCTCGATTTGAAAGATTAGAGAATATTATTGGCAGGCAATTAATAATCAAAGATGTGAAAGATCGCAACAATTACCATTTAGAAACACCAGAGCCGGAAACTGACATAAAAAGGATTGACCATAGACATCATGCTTTGGACGCACTGATAATTGCCTCAACTACTCGAGAGCATATCAGATATTTGAATTCTCTGAATTCTGTCGAAAGTGACAGCAAATTAAAAGACATTAAGCGTAAATTAGTGAAAGGAAAAATTAGAGAGTTTAAAATACCATGGGAAGGGTTCCAAAAAGAGGCAAAAGATATGCTAAATGAAATTATTATTTCTTTCAAATCAAACAACAAAGTTATTTCCAAACCTAAAAACAAATATTTAACCTGGGTTAATAAGGATGGTAAGTGGATTAAAGAGCAAAAAAGTCAAAAATCAAATAATAAATGGCTGTCAGTAAGAAAATCTATGTTTAAAGAACCTCAAGGTATAATTTATTTAAAGGAAATCGAAGAGAAAAAGGTTTTAGATGCAGTTAAAATTCATATAGATAGGCAAATAAGTGATATTGATGAATCAGGTAAGCCAAGAGCGTACATATATGATAAAGAAATCAGGGAACAAATTAAAATGTTATTGAACAGGTTGAATAACAATATTGACGATATTAAAAAGCATCTTTTAAAAAATCCATTATTAGATTTCAATGGTAATAAAATTGATAATGTTAATATAGCAGTCTTCAATGAATACGCTTCCAAAAAAGTACCGATTGATTCAACTTTTACTTACGATAAAATTAATAATATTCCTTATGCGGGGAAAATAATAGAGAAATTTGAGAAATTAGAGAATATCGTTTCAATGAAGGATAAAAAGGATTTTCCATTACCATATTTGCTAAAAAAACATTTGGATGAATATAATGGAAATTCAAAGGAAGCTTTTGTCGGAGAGGGTTTGGAAAATCTGTATAAAAAAGCAGGAAGACCAATTAAAAAAGTAACAAGATATGAGAAAAAGAAAGAAGAAGACAAATTCAAAGGAAAGTATGTAGAAACAGATAAAGGTGGTATTGTTTATTTTGTGATGTATGAGAATGCTGAAGGAATAAGAGAAGAAATGTTTTCTGTTTCTGTGCACCAGGCAATTGAAAATATTATTCAAGGGAAAGAAATTGCAGAAGAAAAAGAAGGATACAAGAAAATTGTTTTATCACCTAACAATTTAGTTTATTTACCTACCGAAGAAGAACTTGAAACAAAAATAATTGATTGGAATAATAAGACTAATATTTTCAAAAGGACTTATAAAATGGTAAGTAGTACGGGAAAACAATGTTTCTTTGTCCCTCATTTCATTTCAAAATCATTGGATTCAAATGGCAAAGAATTAGGAGCAAATAATAAAGCCGAAAAACCATGGTACATTATAAAACCAGATGAAGAATTTAAAGCTTGGGATGATACTTTGATAAAGAAATCATGTATTAAATTGAAAATTGATAAATTGGGTAATATTAAACCATTTTACTCTGATGATTAAAAAAACTCTTTACTTTGGTAATCCTTGTTATCTTTATTCGCAAGACGAACAGATTAAGATTAAGAAACAGAATACCGAGAATGGAATTGAAGAAACTATAACTTCACCGATAGAGGATATTGGCGTTGTTATTATTGATCATCACGGTGTTTCGATTTCTCAATATCTTATAGCAAAACTGATTGAAAACAATATTGCAGTTATTATGTGCAACGAAAAACATATGCCGACATCTATGATTTTAAACCTTGACGGAAATTCAGTTCAGTCTGAAAGGTTTAAAGAACAAATTAATGCAAAAAAACCTTTACTTAAAAATCTCTGGCAGCAAACAGTTTCGGCTAAAATATATAATCAGGCATCTCTACTGAAAAAGAATGGATTAAATTCGGCTAATATGTTTGTATGGGTTAACGAAGTGAAATCCAATGATAGTAAAAATCTTGAAGCAAGAGCTTCTGCATATTACTGGAAATCTTTATTTCCTAAGGAATTAGAATTCACAACNNTTGCAAGAGGTCTCGTTGCTTCAGGACTATTACCAACTTTGGGAATTTTTCATAAGAATAAATATAATGCTTACTGCCTTGCAGATGACATTATGGAACCATACAGACCCTTTGTTGATGAAGTTGTATTAAACATTGTTAAACAAGGAATTGACTATTCTGAAATAACTACTGAAATAAAGAAAACACTATTATCTATACCGACTATAGATATATACTTTAGCAGAGAAAAAAGTCCATTAATGGTAGGATTACAAAGAACTACTTCATCACTTTCAAAATGTTTTATGGGAGAAATAAAAAAAATTATCTATCCGTCATTATNNCTCCATTTTATTGGTAAATGCATTTTTAACTAATGAGATTAAACGAATACAGAATTTTGTGGATAATGGTATTTTTTGATTTGCCGACTGATACAGAAAAGGACAGGAAAAACTATACAAGATTCCGAAAAGGGATAATGCGGGATGGTTTTGATATGTTTCAGTTTTCAATATATACAAGACACTGTTCAAGTTTTGAAAATGCACAAGTACATATAAAAAGAGTAAAGAGAATTTTACCACCAAGAGGTGATATAGGTATTCTGACAATAACAGATAAACAATTTGGGATGATAGAAATTTTTCATGGAAAATCTCAACAAGATACAAAACCACCACCGCAACAGCTCGAACTTTTTTAGTAAAAAAAATGGGTTATAATTAGTATAACCCATTAACTTTTGACGATTTTTAAAATCTTAATATCTACCTAACTTATTTGTTTTTATGTTAATTAACGATATTGTATTTTACATAAAAATCGTCAAANNAATTTTGAAAGCAAACCACAACTGTAAAATATATATGCTTTATATAAATGTCATTTTACATAAAAATCGTCAAACATAATTTTGAAAGCAAACCACAACAATATCCGAAATACTTGCATACTCAAAAGAATTTTACATAAAAATCGTCAAACATAATTTTGAAAGCAAACCACAACACCCAATAATGCAAATTGGAGATTTTTTTAATTTTACATAAAAATCGTCAAACATAATTTTGAAAGCAAACCACAACTAGAAGCAAAACTTCCTTGAAATAGATTTCATTTTACATAAAAATCGTCAAACATAATTTTGAAAGCAAACCACAACTATTGTTATACCCCTTCCGTTTGGTAAAATATTTTACATAAAAATCGTCAAA
>PNBM01000098.1 GCA_003135995.1 Ignavibacteriota bacterium
TGCAAAATAGCCGCTAACGATAGAGATGTTTGGATTTCAAAATCAACAAATGGCGGTAACAACTGGAATACACCCGTAAGAGTGAATAATGATTCTTCCGGCAACTATCAATTTTTTGGTTCAATGTGTATAGACCAGACTACCGGTTATTTATGGGTCGTTTATTATGATAATAGGGATATACCATCTTATATGTATAATGTTTATGTGGCACGTTCAACGGATGGAGGAGAAACTTTTCAAAATGAAAAAGTGAGTTCAACTCCATTTACTTCGGGCGGCTTTATAGGAGATTATATAACCATAGCGGCACATAACGGTCACGTTAGGCCAATGTGGACAAGGCAAGAATCTTCTTACGATAATATATATACTGCAGTTATAGATACATTTCCTAAAAATGTTCAGGAATATTCGCATCTAAATTCATGCTCAACCGGTAATCCGAAATCTATTAATGATTTACAGTTCACATACGATACTATTAATATTTCGCAGCGAGGGAAAATAAAGGATATCAAGTTAAGCTTGAATATTAATCATACAAACGATGGAGACTTGTTCATTAAATTGATAAATCAGTCAAATTCAGTTGTTTTAAGCCAATTTAACGGGATAGGAGGTCAAAATTATACGAATACAATATTCGATGATACTGCTTCGTTGTCTATTACACAAGGAACGCCGCCATTTACAGGCAGATTCAGACCACAGGGAATATTATTTAACTTAAATGAACAGCAACTTGCTGGCAATTGGATACTGCAAATATATGATAGTAAAGCAGGTGATCAGGGAACATTGTTAAACTGGTGCCTTCAAACTGCTTATGAGAATCAAATTGGTATAAAAGAAATTAATTCTGAAATCCCGGATAAATTTATGCTTTTTCAAAATTACCCGAATCCATTTAATCCGTCTACGATTATAAGATTTCAGATTAAAGATTCAAGATTTGTTACGTTAAAGATTTATGATATTCTCGGTAAAGAAGTTGCTACCTTGGTGAATGAAAAATTACAACCTGGAGTTTATGAAGTACCTTTCTCAGAAAACAGGTTATCGAGCGGAATATATTTATATATATTAGAATCAGGTGATTTTAGAGAAATAAAAAAAATGATGCTGATTAAATAAAAATAAAAAAAAAATTAATAAAATTATGAATAATCATAAATTCACATTTATTTTTAATTATTTGATAACATTATTTTTATTGTTATTTAATACGGATATAACGGCGCAGTTTAATTTATCAAATCAATATGTCTCTCAGGAAATAGCGGTAAACGGTTTTAGCAATTTTTATCTCGGGATTGATTTTGCAGAATCATATATTGCTACTAATCCGAATGATCCTTTAAATACTATTTGCTCGTTTATAAACGGTTCATATTATACGCTTGACGGCATAAATTGGCAGAGATTAAATTCATTAAACAGTAGTGACCCATTTCTTACTTTTGATAGTCTTGGAATTGCATATTACACACCGTCACCGCCCTGGGGAAATACTTATGGCGTATTAAAGTCTACAGATAAAGGAATATCCTGGCCAAACAGCTATCTTATTCAAACCGGAGTGACTGACAAGCCATGTATTTGCGGAAATAAATCAGGTGGACCATATTCAAACTATTTATATACTGCATGGCAATTTTATACTATCGGATTGTCATTTACACGTTCAACAAATCAAGGAGTTAACTGGTCAAAGCCAATTTCAATTTCTAATCCAAGCGGATACTGTCCTTACCTTGCAATTGGGCATTCGAGTACAACACCCGGGGGAAACATTTATTATGGCTACACATCTTACGATACTTCAAATCTTTATATTAAAGTTAGAATTTCTTCAAATTCCGGAGTATCGTTTTCTCCGGAAATAACAGTTTGTACTTTGAATGGTTCATATAATATTAAAAACGATTCAGTCCAGACGAATTCCTGTGTGCAAATGGCTACCGACATAGGATATGGAACTTACAGTGGAAACATTTATATAGTTGTTACAGATAAAGGGCAGGGTACTGATTTAGCAGATATAATTTTTACAAAATCTACAAATTACGGGTTGAACTGGAGTTCACCTATTAAATTAAATGATGATAATACTTTTACTGACCAATGGATGCCATCTATATCTGTCGATAAAAACGGAAAAATTTATGTTGTATGGTACGATTCGAGATTCGACCCTCAAAATAAGCAAGCTATGTTATATGGTACAGTTTCGACCAATGGTGGCTCAAGTTTTGTTCCCGATTTTCCTGTTTCAAATGTTCCTTTTTACCCTGCTTCTATAGTTACATATTTCGGTGGAGCAGGTTTTATGGGACATTACATGGGCGTATCGGCAATTGGTAATACTGCCATTACGTCATGGGTAGATGGAAGAAATAGAAACTTTGGGAGCTATGTCGGATTCGTTACTGATTTTTCGATGAACTGTAATACACAATTGAAAAATTTTATTAATAACGATAGTGCAGTTTTTACCGTGAATGTTCCTTCTGTGCACGGTCCTTTCAATTCAAGGATAAATTTTTCAACATATTTAGATACGCTGCCGGCTTCAGGGAACATAAATATTTCATTTGTGAACGGCAAGAATTATATAACTAATATTCCGGATTCAATAAGAATTAAAGTAATTACAAATACATCAATTACACCGGGTGAATATATCTTAAATATAATCGGAAGAAGCCAGGATGGTGTACCTGTTCATAATAGAAAAGTAATTTTATTGGTAAATTATTCCTATTTAACAATCGGGACGAATCGCAATGGTTATGCGGATTTTAAAGTCAACGGAATTCTTTATAATACTCAGCAGCAATTAGGTTTTCCAAATAATTCTAACGTATTGGTTCAGGCAGTAAGTCCAAAAACATATAATAACTATCAATATATTTTTAATAACTGGTCAGATAACGGTGATACAAGTCATATTATATTTTTAAATAATAATATTGTAAATTTACTTGCAAATTATAAAATTCAATTCTTTTATCATATTAATTCTGCATATCCGAATACGACATTTGGTAGTGAGGTATTTTACGATTCAGGGGTTTCATTTATTTCCGGAGTGATATCAAGGAGAATAAATTATCAGGGCATAACATATGATTTCAAAGGATGGGTTGGATATGGAGCGGGTTCTTATACAAGCACGGACACTTCGGGTTTAGATTCAGTAATAACATTATCAATGTATAATGCTATAAGCGAATTGGTAATTTGGAGAGCAGTTACGGGAATAAAACAAACCTNNTTATCGAGCGGAATATATTTTTATATGTTAGAATCAGGTGATTTTAGAGATGTTAAAAAAATGATGTATATAAAATAATTTTTAAATTCGCTGAACTAATATTAAAATGAGAAAAATATTTATTTTATTTTTTGTTGTTTTATTAACAATACCTTTGTCATCCCAGGTTATTTATAACAACAGAATTGATTCTATCGTGAATCTGGTATCCTCACAGTCGCTTTCACGTTTTAACAGAGAGTTAAGCGGAGATACAGTCGTTAATATAGGCGGTGTTCCGCAGATTTTGTATTCGAGATTTTATAAAAGTCCGGAAAAATATAAAGCTATACAATATCTTGATGAAAAATTTCAGAGTTTCGGCTTAACACCAAAGCACATGCAAAATAATGATACAAATATTAATGTTTACGCAGTGAAGTTAGGCACAAAATTTCCGAATCAAAAATTTATCGTTTGTGGTCATTATGATGATATTCTCTGGCCTGTGAATCCCGGCTTATACGATACTCTGCACGGAGCAGATGATGATGCATCGGGGGTTTGTGCCGTGCTCGAAGTGGCAAGGCTTATTGCAAATATGAATTTTGATTACACAATTTTGTTCGTTACACATGATTGTGAGGAACCTCCACCCTATATCCTCGGCAGTAAAGCATTTGCTGATAGCTGTTATTTCAGGGGAGATTCGATTTTAGGAGTTTTGAATTTAGATATGATTGCATATGACGGTAACAATGATTTTAAAAGCCTGACATATTATAATAATAATAATTCTTTAATATTATCCAACGATTTAAAATCGTGTAATCTAATTTATCAAATAGGAATGAATATATACAGCGTCCAGAGTCAAGTTGGAAACGATATAGAGTCTTATTGGAATCGGGGTTTTAAAGGGATTGAATTTGATGAAGACTATTACAATGATGTGAATCCATATATACATAGTCTATCCGACTCATATAATAAACTTAACATTCCCTATATTCAGAAAATGGTTAAAATATCTGTTGCTACTTTATTAACATGGGTAATGGATTATAAAATTTATTTCAACCACGTTCCAATTCCTTCAAGTTCTGATACTAATTCAAAAGTAGCAGAAGTAAAAATACATTTTCCGGTAACAATTGCTTCAGGTACAAATGCACCAAGGTTATATTATAAAGTTGGAAACGGAAATTATAATTATACAAATGCTTTTTATATAAATGGGGAGACATATAGATCTATTATTCCCGGATATCCTTCGGGTTCAAAGATATCTTATTATTTAGCAGCACAGGATTTACAGGGCAATAATATCGCTACATTACCGGCAGGAGGAAGCGGTATCAATCCCCCGGGTACTACACCTCCACCCACTCAATTTGTTTATTATGTTTTATCGACCAATAATTATTGTTCAAATATAGTTAAACCTATAAATGACCTGGCATGGACAGAAGATACAATCCATATTTCACAACAGGGTATCGTCAGAGATGTACAGGTGACTTTGAACATTAACCACAGCAACGATGGAGATTTATTAATCAGATTAAACACTCCAAATAACGGAACAACGTTAAGTCAATATAACGGACAGGGGGGACAGAATTATACAAATACTGTTTTTGATGATTCTGCAACTATCTCTATAAAGCAGGGTACTCCGCCTTTCACAGGAACATATAAACCTGAAGGAACATTATCAACTTTTAATAATCAACAAATGTCGGGTGATTGGATTTTGAGAATTTTTGATATCAACAATGGAAATCAGGGAAATCTTTTAAACTGGTGCATAAAATTTACTTATGAGAGCCAGATTGGAATAAAAAAAATATCAACCGAAATACCGTATAAATTTAAACTATATCAGAATTATCCGAATCCCTTTAATCCTTCTACTATTATAAGATTTCAGATTAAAGAATTAAGATTTGTTACTTTGAAGATTTATGATATTCTCGGAAAAGAAATTGCTGTGCTGGTAAATGAAGTGAAACAGGCTGGAAATTATATTGTTGATTTCAATGCATCATCACTTCCATCAGGAATTTATTTCTATAAAATCACATCAAGTGATTTCTCCTGTGTGAATAAAATGATGCTTCTTAAATAATAAAAAATAAATCAGTTCTTTGTAACTCAACATTTATGTTGAGGTTCTTGATCTTATTCATTAAAGGCATTACGATTAATTCAGAATGCCTTTTTTATATAATTAAATTTCTCCTTTGCGGCTCTTGCTCGACGCTTTTTTCTATTTTTTATTTTTTATTTTTTATTTTTTGCAATGCTCTTCTTTATAAACTTTACAAACTTTATGAACTTTACAAACTTGATGAACTTGACGAACTTGATGAACTTGATGAACTTTTTTTAGCCCTTATCATCTCCATCACCGGCTTAATATGCCTGATTAAAATTAACAACGAAATCAAACAACTGAATGTAAACAACATCTCGAAAGAATCATTTCCTGTTCCGTATGTGAATTTCACATAAAAACTTGCTGGAAAAATTATGACTATCGGCATTAAAATGGTTGCCGCAATATTGCCTGTGTGAATATCCTTTTTAAAAAAATTAGTTATTACATAAACCACACNNGAAATTAATTATCACAACCATACCCGCAGATGTTGCCAGCCCCCTCCCGCCTTTTAACTTTAACCAAACGGAATAATTATGACCGATGATTATAAATATCATTGGCAAGATAATATACTGAATAGGGAATTGAAAAATATATCCAAACACAAATGCCGGAATTGCACCTTTCAAAAAATCGATTACGAATACAATAATTCCCGTTGTTTTTGAACCCGTCACATCAAAACTATTCATAGCACCAACGTTACCTGTCCCTTCGGTAGTAATATCCTTGTCATGTCTTTTTTTTAAAATAATATATGCCGTCGGAAACGAACCAACCAGGTAACATATAATTAAAATCAATATGTAATTTATATAAAACAATTCTAAGACAATGTTAAATGTTAAATGTTANNTTAATTCTTAATTCTTAATTGATATCGGTCTTACAATCATAATCCCCGTTTTTTTAACATCACTTGCAAGATAAATTTTCAGTTCATCCTTTGAGATTATTACTTCTTTCGCTATAGAAGATGCATGTAGAAAATATGTTTTACCATTTTCCTTATAAATGTATCCTGTGTGCGTAACGTCAAGTCCTTTGATTTCCGTTGTTGTTGCAATTATATCACCGGTTTGCATATCATCATAATAAGCGTCCACTTCGTCCTTCGGAATATAAAACATTTTTATTTTATCAACTTCTGCTTCCATTTTTTTGATTTGTTCGAGATTTTCATCGTTATCCGCGAGCTGTTTGTAAGATTTAACGTGAGTGGACATAAAATTTATTTTTTTATGATACGGAACACCACCGATTTTTTTAGTAATGTTTCTCACTATGCCTTTGTCTTCATTGTTCGTTATCCATTCGCAGAAATAATGTAGTCTCGAAGCATATCCGTCTAAATTTCCGTCACGGTATCTGATAAACTGCAGCTCATCTTTGAACGAATTCAAATCCATTTTCCCTTTTTGTATAAGTCTCGATATGGCAAGTGTATTTTCCACAAAAGTAACACAATCAAGCCCTGACATGCATAATACAAGTTTCTCTGTATTTATATTTTTATCCAGTGNNTCCAGTGTCCCCGCTACATACGGGGTACCCAAGAAACTTTTGCCTACAACAGATATAATGTCGCTAATGTTTTCATCTTTTAAATTAGCATTAAATGATGCCAGCTTTTCTTTGCATAATTTTTCTTCATAGTCATCATTTGTATTAAGGAAAACGTTCGATGGGAATAAAATTGAAAAAAATATTACAACGAAACAAATAGGTGATAATTTAATGATTTTATTTATACTNNTTACCTGTAATTAAATAATTTATTAATAATAATCATTATATAAAATCATAAAATGAAAATCAAAATCAGACCTGCCCGGAAAGAAGATTCAAAAGAAATCATAAGATTAATAACAGAACTTGCGAAATTCGAAAAACTCACACCACCCGATTCAAAAGCCCGGCAACGACTGATTAACGATGCATTTTCGAAAAATCCGCCTTTTAAAATATTGCTCGCCGAATGTGACCAAAAAATTGCCGGCTATGCATTTTATTTTTTTACTTATTCAACTTTTTTAGCTAAAAGGTCCTTATACCTTGAAGATATTTACATAATAGAAAATTTCAGAAATCTCAACTTGGGAAAATTATTNNTGCTGGCTTATGAGAAAAATTGCGGAAGAATGGAATGGATCGTGCTCAACTGGAATAAAAATGCTATTCGCTTTTACAAAGGTCTTGGTGCTGTCGAAATGAAAGAATGGAAATTCTTCAGAATAACATTGTAAATTTTTAGAGTAGTAATATGAATACTTCAGTAGTTATAAATGGTAAGGTAACAATACCATCAATTATCCGAAAGAAATACAATATCAAAAAAGGTACAAAAGTATATTTTATTGACGAAAATAATGAAATTAAAATTGTCCCGGTTACCCGTGAACTTATTAAAGCTAACTTTGGAATATTCAAAACTAAAGGCAATCTTTTGAAAGCACTAAAAGAAGAAAAGAAGAAAGAAACTAAATGAGATGTTTTGCAGAGTGTTACTATATATTGCATAAGCAATTTAAAAAAATTATTATTTTAAATTGCTCTTAATTGTACATTGTACANNCAATACAAGGTCGAAATTTCCCGTCGGACCATTTCTTTGCTTACCTATAACTATTTCAGATTTTCTTTTCACTTCTTCATAGTCAGGGTCGGTCGGGTCTTTCTTTTCGATTAAAAAAGGTCTGTGAACAAAAATAACAACGTCTGCATCCTGCTCGATTGAACCCGATTCACGCAAATCCGATAACTGGGGCTTCTGCGCCTTTCCGCGCTGTTCGACTCCCCTGTTAAGCTGAGCACAGGCGACAACCGGAATTTCAAGCTCTTTTGCAAGTGCTTTTAAACTTCTCGAAACGTATGCGACTTCCAGATCTCTTCGTTCATATTTTGTATCCAGTCCCTTTAATAGCTGCAGATAATCAACGATAATCATATCGATTCCGTATTCATATTTAAATCTCCTTGCCTTGGCTCTCAATTCAAGAATTGAAAGATCACTCGAATCATCAATGTAAAGGTTTGATTTTAATTTCGGAAAATTATTTGCAATGCGATTCCATTCATCGTTTGAAGTTCGCCCGATTTTTAACCTTGTAGCATCTACCCTCGCTTCACTTGCAAGCAGACGAATCATTAATTCCCGAACGGTCATTTCAAGCGAAAATATTAAAATATTTTTATGATGGTCGACTGCGGCGTTTCTTGCTATATTAATTGCCAGGGCTGTTTTCCCGTGTGATGGTCTTCCGGCAATAATAACCAATTCTGAAGGCTGAAATCCCGAAGTCTTTTCATCGAGGTCTATATAACCCGTCGGAACTCCCGTTACTCCTTTATTGTCCTTTCCGCGTTCGGCACCAAGTTCTACATATAAGTTTTCAATTTCATCTTTCACTGCAACAATTTTCTTCTTGGAAAGTGATTCTGAAATATCAAGGATATTTTTCTCTGCATTATCGAGAATGTGAAAAGTCTCGACCGTCGGGTCGAGACACTGTGTAACAATTTTCGATGAAATGCTTATCAGGTTTCTTAGAACATATTTTTCAAAAACAATCCTTGCATAATGTTCTGCATTCGCCGAAGTAGTAATAGCCTGCGTTAGGTCAATAATATATTCTATTCCGCCAACATCCATCAGTTTATTCAACCGTTCGAGTTCTTCTTTTAATGTGTTCGCATCTNNTATCGCCGAATAAATGATTGCATTTTTACTGCTGTAGAAATGCGAATAATCAAGTATTTGTATGACGTCATTCAATACCTGGTTATCTATCAGTATTGCACCGAGAATTGCCGCTTCGAGCTCCAGTGCGTTCGGCGGAATTTTGTCTTTGACGATTTCTTTGTTCTCGTCAAAAATTTTTTCTTCTTTAGGATTATATTTTTTACTCTTTGTCATATTCTTTTCTGAATAGTTGAACGTCTTCCCACGTCGGTCTCTTCCAGTTTGGATTTCTCAGCAGAGCCGCAGGATGAAATGTAACCATAAGTTTTGCAACTCCCCCTTCGTATTCGAAATCATAAAATTGACCTCTTAATTTTCCAAGTGGTTCTTTTTTCTTTAATAAAGTCTGCGCTGCAAATGTTCCGACTGCAAGAATGAATTTTGGTTTTATTAATTCAAGTTGTTTAAAAAGATAAGGCTCGCAAAGATTTATTTCTTCGGGCATCGGGTTCCTGTTTCCCGGCGGTCTGCATTTTAAAATATTGCAAATGAAAACTTCATCCCGCGAAAAATTAATCGCTTTGAGAATATCGGTTAAAAGCTGACCTGCCCTGCCGACAAAGGGCTTTCCCTGCATATCTTCATCTGCTCCCGGTGCTTCTCCGACAACCACAACACCGGCATCCGGATTCCCGGTACCAAATACAAAATTTTTCCTTGTCTTCCCGAGCGGGCATTTCTGGCATTTGCATATTTTTTTATTCAATTCATCTATAGTCCCGCAGTCCATCCAGTCTTCCCTGAGTAAACTTATTTCCTTACTGACACGTTTTATTACTTTGTCTTTTACAGCCTGTGTTTTCAAATTTTCTTCAGTGTTTTGATTCTCAATCAAAGTGATATTTATTTTGATATCTTCGTCGGTTAAAATATTTCTATCTATATAATTTTCGAAAATATCGTATGAAGTGTGTTCCTGCTTGAACTTCAGGAAATTAATTGTATCGAATAATATTTCATTAATGTTCCTCTCCAATTTTATTATGAAAGATTTTTAACATAATAATCGAGGATGGAATCTGCAACATCCCGTTTGCTCATAAGAGGAAGTTCGGTAACATCTTTTTTATCAATCAAAGTTACCTTATTCGTATCCGTTCCGAATCCCGCTCCTTCTACGCTCGGATTGTTCAGAACAATCATATCAAGGTTTTTACTTTTTAATTTCTTTTTTGCGTTTGCTATCTCGTTTTCCGTTTCAAGCGCAAACCCGATTAATTTAAATCTCTTTTTGTTTTTTCCGAGATAGTGCAGGATATCCGTAGTATAAGAGAATGATAAATTAAATTCGTTTATCGATTTGATTTTTCTGCCTGAAATATTTTTCGGTTTAAAATCAGAAACAGCCGCTGCCATTACTACAAAATCTTTTCCTTTAATATTGTCTTTTACGGCAGTGAACATTTCCTGCGCGGATTGCACATCGATTCTCTTTATCTTTGAATGTGCCGATAAATTTACAGGTCCTGAAATAAGCGTAACTTCAGCTCCGCGCTCGAATGCAGCTTTCGCAATTTCAAAACCCATTTTGCCTGATGAATAATTTGAAATGAATCTGACAGGGTCTATTGATTCTACCGTTGGACCTGCGGTGACGAGGACTTTTTTATTTATTAAATCTTTTTTATCTTTTAAATATAAACGCACAAATTCAAAAATATCTTCGGGTTCAGCCATTTTACCTATACCGTTCAATCCGCTTGCGAGTTCGCCTTCTATCGGCTCGATGATTTTTATACCGCGCTCTCTTAGTTTCTTAATATTATCCTGTGTGATTTGTGCTTTGAACATATCTTCATCCATAGTAGGCGCAACAATAATCCCGCATCTTGAGGCAAGAACAGCAGACAGCAGGAAATTATCGGAAATGCCGCAGACAATTTTCGCTATCGTGTTTGCAGTTGCCGGTGCAATTAAAAATACATCAGCCCACATTCCGTATTCTATATGCCATGTGCCTGCATTCACACTTTCGGCTTTGGAGAAATCGCTTTCATTGAATATGTTGATAATGACTTCGTTTCTAGATAAGACCGATAAAGTCAGCGGTGATACGAATTTTGTGGCTGACGGAGTCATTATCACGCGTACCTCTGCCCCTGCTTTAATAAATAATCTTACAAGATTACATATTTTATACGCAGCTATCCCGCCTGATATTCCAACTAATATTTTTTTACCTTTAAGCATTGTGCGAAAAGTTTTTTTAATCGGTATCGCGATATCTGAAATTTAATTTATCGGTAGCTTTTTCAGTTATTGCCTGAATTGTAGGTTTTCTTCTTTTTTCGAAATCAAGAGAAATGTTGAGTTTATCCTGATTCATTATTGTATCGTCTTCGGTTTCCTTTGCAATTACAGGCTCCAGCCTCTGGCTTAATTCCATTTTCATTTCATCGTTTATCTGTCTTGCCCTTTTTGAGACCAGAACTACGGCTTCATAGATGTTTTCAGCGCCTTCTTCGAATTTTTCTAAGTCTATGGTTTCTATTGACATTTAATATACCTCCTATGGTTCATTTTGTTTTATATTTTAAAATTATTTTTTGAACTTCGGAAACAGCTTCATCAAGATTCTCATTAACTACAACAAAATTAAATTCATTAATCTTCTCCATTTCAAAATCAAATCGTTTTAATCTTTTTTCGATTATTTCCGGTGATTCCGTTCCTCTGTTTATCAACCTGTTTTTGACCGTGAGCTTATCAGGTGGTTTAATGAATATAAGTATTGCAAGATTATTAAACAATCGTTTTATGGATAATGCCCCGTTAACATCCAGGTCGAAAACTATATCTTTCTTCTTTTCCAGTTCAGCATCTATGAAGGATTTCAGTGTACCGTAATAATTATCATCGAAAACCTTCTCGTATTCAACTAAATCACCATCTTTTATCTTATTTTCGAATTCAGCCTCTGTTAAAAAAAAATAATCTTTTCCGTCAATTTCGCTTTCCCGTTTAATTCTCGTCGTTGCTGATATGGAAAAAATGAGTTCGGGATTCAATTCAAGAATCTTTTTGACAATTGACGTCTTTCCCGTTCCCGATGGTGCCGCAAAAACAAAAAGCATAAAAAATAATTATCGATTAAAAATTTATGATTAACTTATTTATTCCAAGTAAAAAATTATATTTTGTCATTCCCGCGAATGCGNNCCCTCTGCGAAATATCTGCTTTCATAGCCTTCGATGCGATTGTATTGACTTCCCTGTTCATTTCCTGCAATAAAAAATTTATTCTTCTACCCGCATATTCCTCTGAATCGGCGCACTCTTTGAAAAATTTCAAATGACTCTTAAGTCTTATACATTCTTCGGTTATATCGAGCTTTTCGGATAACAACAAAATTTCAAGCTCCAGTCGTTTTTCATCTATGACGATTTATCTTCTAAAAGAGAAATGATTTTTTCATAAATTTTATCTTTTTCGGACGGGATTCTGTTTTTGCCAAACTCGAATATCTCATCTGCTTCGGAATCTATAAAATTAATCCTCTTTATCACATCATCTTTAAGATATTTCCCTTCTTTCTGTTTCATCAGGTTTAAATCATCGAGTGCAGAGTTTAAAAGACCGACGATAAAACTGAACTCATCATCCGTAACTCCGTTTTCAGAATCAACTTTTAATATCTCCGTAAAATTCAGTAAATGTTCGAGCTTGATTTTTTCTTTTGAACCAATGGATTTCCTGAGTGTTTTCAGCAGAATCAGATAATCTTTAATTAATTCTTTGTTCAAAGAAAGACCGGGAACATCACCATTTTTCCCTTCAACATTTANNATTAATTTTTCCCCTTGAGATTTTTTTTCGGACAATTTCTTTAAGTTCGTTTTCTTTTGAGGATAAATACTTAGGAATCCTGAATGAAATTTCACAAAACCTGCTGTTTATAGAACGGACTTCAAAAGTATATTTTTTGTTTTCAAAAAAAGCATCGAACTTACCAAAACCGGTCATGCTTACTATCATGTGACAAACTTTTAAATTACTAAAAAATTATTTTGTTTTAACATAGCTTTTATGCAACTCGGATTTTAAATATTCAAAAGCCTCCTGAGGAGTATCAACGAATTTGAATAATTTTAAATCTGAAGGAGAAATTACCCTGTAATCAACGAAAGCCTGAAAGTTGATTACTTTATCCCAGAATTCTTTTCCGTAAATTACTATAGTCATTTTTTTATGAAATTTCTCGGTCTGTACTAATGTCAATATTTCCATAAGTTCATCCAGCGTTCCGAATCCGCCCGGCATAATAACGAGTGCTTTTGCGGGATATGCAAACCAGAATTTCCTCATGAAGAAATAATGANNATTCAAAATTTAAATTCGGTGAAATATATTTGTTAGGATATTGTTCGAACGGCAGTGAAATATTCAAACCGATAGAATGACCTTTAGCCCTGTGAGCTCCTTTATTTGCAGCTTCCATCACCCCCGGCCCTCCGCCTGAACAAATAACAAATTTATTTCCTTTCTTCAGCTTTATTGACCAGTCAGTTAATAAATATGCAAGCTCTTCAGTATCTTCATAATACTTTGACATCTCGAGGTCACGTTTTGCGCCGGAAATAAGTTCTAATATATATTTATACTCGTTTTTATCTGATTTATCTAAAGTTTTTAATTTAGAATTTAAATCATTCAAATTTTTCTTTGCTTCCGAACCGGATAAAATTCTTGCAGAGCCGAAAAAAACTATTGTATCTTTAATATCATATTTTTTAAACCTGTCCTGAGGTTCAAGATATTCTGTTAATATTCTGATAGACCTCGCGGCAGCTGAATTAAGAAATTCTTCATTTCGATAAGCCTTCGGGGCTTTTTTCATATTGTCCATTAATAATTATTTTTAATTTTTTACAAACATCTACCACCATCTATAACAACCGTTTGTCCGGTAATAAATTCATTATCGTTTATTAAATATTTTATCAAAGATTTAATATCCTTTTCTTTTCCGAATCTTTTTAAAGGATAGTCTTTTTCTTCTTTCATATTAACTGTTATGTTCTCATCATTATCTATATATATCGTCCCCGGAGCGATTGCATTAACGAGTATTTCCGGAGCAAGTTTTTTAGCCATCAGTTTTGTCAGCTTAATCACACCTGCTTTCGAAACGCAGTACGGTATGTAATCCTGCCAGTTAAGAATCCCGCCAAGTGAAGCGATATTAATAATTCTGGAGAGTTTGTTTTTATTATTCCGCATCAGTTTTGCACCTTCAATAGAACAGAATAAAACACTTTTAAGATTCGCATCAATAAACTTGTCAAAGAACTTTTCATCTATTTCAAAAAAATCTATTTTTTCAAAAATTGCAGAATTGTTAATTAATAAATCAAGACGATGAAATTTTCTTTCAACTTTCACGAACATTCTTTTAACATCTTTAACGTTGCTCACATCGCACTTCATAGGAAATACATTCACACCTTTTTTCTTAATTTCTTCAACTGTCTTCTTAACAATATCCGGTCTTGTCTTATTATAATTCAGAATAATATCATAACCCGATTCGGCAGCTGCAATGGCAATCGCTTTCCCAAGCCTTCTCGCCCCACCCGTTATTAATGCAATTCTATTTTTATTTATTACCATATTCCAGTTTAGAGTAATCTACATCTGGCTCTCAATTTTTAATTCTTAATTTTTAATTCTTAATTGAAAGAAGTGCCCTCGGGATGACTCGAACATCCGACACATAGTTTAGGAAACTATTGCTCTATCCACCTGAGCTACGAGGGCAGTAAAAAACTATATATATTAAATAAAAATATACAAAATTAAACGTAACTTATAATTTAACAAAGATTAGGGACTAAATAAATATAAAAAAAGCCATACCGATTACTCGGTATGGCTTTAAAAATAAACCCTGGCGAAACCTACTCTTCCACACAATTGCTCATGCAGTACCATCGGTTAGATAAGGCTTAACTACTCTGTTCGGAATGGGAAGAGGTGTAGCCCTTAAATTAAATCACCAGGAAAATTATAAACAAAAAAATTAAATGATGCTTAAAAAGTTATCCATTCAATATAAAATTAAATGGCAAAATCGTTCGACTTATTAGTACTACTCGACTTAACACATTGCTGTGCTTCGATCTGTAGCCTATCAACCAGATAATCTTTCTGGAGTCTTATTTCCTGATAAATCAGGAAGAGAAAATTAATCTTGAAGCGAGTTTCGTGCTTAGATGCTTTCAGCGCTTATCTCAACCGAACATAGCTACCCAGCGGTGCCATTGGCATGACAACTGGTACACCATAGGTTCGTTCACTCTGGTCCTCTCGTACTAGGAGCGAGCCTTCTCAATTTTCTTTCGCCTGCATAGGATAGAGACCGAACTGTCTCACGACGTTCTGAAGCCAGCTCACGTACCGCTTTAATTGGCGAACAGCCAAACCCTTGGGACCTTCTCCAGCCCCAGGATG
>PNBM01000014.1 GCA_003135995.1 Ignavibacteriota bacterium
AATAATCTGTTCCGTAATACTTTTCGGTGTTTCATCATAATGCGCAAACTGCATAGTATAAATTGCACGACCCTGAGTCATCGAGCGTAAAATGGTTGAGTAGCCGAACATTTCAGAAAGCGGTACCATTGCTTTAATTACCTGTGCATCTACTCTTTGAGACACTCCTTCGATTTTTCCTCTTCGTGAACTCAAGTCACCCATAACATCACCCATATATTCTTCNNCCAGCAATTTTAAATGCCATTTCGGATGAATCTACATCATGGTATTTTCCATCTGTAAGTTTTGCTTTAATATCTTCAACCGGGTAACCTGCTAGCACTCCATTTTTCATTGCTTCCTGAATACCCTGAGAAACAGAAGGAATATATTCTTTTGGAATGGCACCACCAACGATAGCATTCTCGAATATATAGCCTTTTCCTTTTTCATTTGGTTCTATTTCAATCCATACATGACCATACTGACCTTTACCACCGGACTGTCTAATAAACTTTCCTTCCTGTGAAACTTTTTTCTTAATTGTTTCTTTATAAGCTACCTGCGGTTTACCGATGTTTGCATCAACTTTAAATTCCCTTTTCAACCTATCGACAATAATTTCGAGATGCAATTCACCCATTCCGGATATAAGTGTTTGACCGGTATCTTCATCAGTTTTTACTCTGAACGTCGGGTCTTCGTCGGATAATTTAGCCAGTGATTCACCCAGTTTATCCTGGTCTGCTTTTGTTTTCGGTTCGATTGCAATCTGAATAACCGGTTCAGGAAAAGTAATTCTTTCCATGACAATAGCATCATCTTCGGTACAAAGTGTATCACCCGTTTTAGTAAATTTCAATCCGACAGCAGCAGCAATATCACCCGTATAAACTTCTTTAATATCTTCCCTGTGATTCGCGTGCATCTGTAAAATTCTGCCGAGTCTTTCTTTCCGGCCTGTATTGGAATTATAAATATAACTACCTGCTTCGGCTTTCCCTGAATACACCCTGAAGAAACATAATTTCCCTACATAAGGGTCTGTCATAATTTTAAAAGCGAGAGCAGTAAATTTTTCATCATCCGATATTTTACGTACAACCTGGTCATCAAGATGGACATGATGAGCCAGGAAAGAGCCTGCCGCATCCGGAGACGGAAGCAAATCCACAACTTTATCGAGCAGGTTTTGAATACCTTTATTTTTAAAAGATGAACCGCATAATACAGGAATAATTTTTACCTGAATTGTAGCTGTTCTTAAAACTCTGATTATTTCCTGTTCTGAAATTTCTTTTCCATTGATAAATTTTTCAAGTAATGTATCATCGACATCGGAAACCGCTTCAAGTAATTTTCTTCGATACTCAGTTGCCTGTTTTTTTAATGAGACAGGGATTTCGATATCTTCAAAAGTAGCGCCGAGTGTATCTTCGTTGAACATACGGGCTTTCATAGTAATCAAATCGACTATTCCTTTAAACATTTCTCCCTGTCCAACGGGCAAATGAATAGGTACAGCATTAGCTTTCAGGCGGTCTTTCATCATTTGCACAGCATTAAAAAAATCCGCTCCAACTCTATCCATTTTATTCACGAATGCAATTCTCGGAACGCTGTATTTATCTGCCTGTCTCCACACCGTTTCAGATTGCGGTTCAACACCACCGACCGAACAAAAAAGAGCAATTGCTCCGTCGAGCACACGCAAAGATCTTTCGACCTCGGCTGTAAAATCAACGTGTCCCGGAGTATCAATTATATTAATTTTAAAATCCTCGTTCTTATATTTCCAGTAAGTGGTAGTAGCAGCAGATGTTATAGTAATCCCTCTCTCCTGTTCCTGAACCATCCAGTCNNTTACCGGCATCGATGTGAGCCATTATCCCAATATTTCTCGTATTTTCTATTGAAACCTGTCGGGGCATTATAAATCTTTATTCTTTCTTTTGTTTAAAACTTTTATTTTAAAATTTTACCCCGATTTAATAAACCGGGGTAAAAATAAATTCTGTTATAGTAAAAAAATGAGTTTCGCAGTATTAAAACTTAAAGTGGGCAAATGCTTTATTTGCATCAGCCATTCTATGCACGTCTTCTTTTTTCTTTACCGAATTACCTTCACCTACAGAAGCAGCCATCAATTCATTCGCTAACCTGAGTGACATCGTTTTTTCACTTCGTGCACTCGAATAAGTTAAAATCCATTTTACGGCAAGAGCAGTTCTTCTGTCGGGTCTAACCTCGGTTGGNNAACTTCTGTCGGAATCTGATAGTTGGAACCTCCGACTCTTCTTGACCTGACTTCAATTGCCGGGGAAACATTATTTATAGCTTTATTAAAAACATCAAGCGGATTACTTTTTGTTTTTTCTTCTATAATACCAAAAGCATCATATAAAATTCTCCGGGCTGTTGTTTTTTTACCCTGCTTCATAATACTGTTAATAAACCTGCCTACTAAAATATCACTGTATTTAAAATCAGGTATTCTTATTCTTTTTTCAGCTCTTTTTCTTCTCATTAATTAAATAATAATAAATATGTAAAAAAAATTAAAAAATAATTTATTTTGCAGCGGTATCTTTCGCGCGCTTGGCACCATATTTCGAACGTGCTTTTTTTCTATTAGCAACGCCTGCCGTATCAATAGCTCCACGAATAATATGATATCTTACGCCGGGAAGGTCTTTTACCCTTCCTCCTCGAATCAGGACGATAGAGTGTTCCTGTAAATTATGTCCTTCGCCCGGTATATAGACATTAACTTCTTTACCATTGGTTAATCTGACCCTTGCAACCTT
>PNBM01000099.1 GCA_003135995.1 Ignavibacteriota bacterium
CCCGAACGAGTGAAGAAAACTGCTGGTTGATTTTTTGTAATAAGTTCTTCACTGAAAAGCACTTTTGCGCTAGCCAGGGTTGCATGCCCGCATAAATCCACCTCAACTTTCGGAGTGAACCACCTGATATGGAATTTACCTTTTTCTTTAACAATGAATGCTGTTTCTGCAAAATTATTTTCGAACGCGATATTCTGCATGATTTTTTTATCCAGCCATTTCCTCAGCGGACATACTGCCGCAGGATTTCCGCCAAATAATTTATCCGTGAATGCATCAATCTGATATATTGGAATCTTCATATGTAAATAAGTTTGAATATTTATAAAAAGATATTTAGAATATTAATTTAAAACTGTAATTTTAATTTGGTTTAACTCTAATAAAATAATAAATTCACATATTTAATTAAATGTTCCATTAAAATTTATTAACACTATTAATATTTCAACNNCCTCTCCTACAAGGAGAGGGGAATTTGAGTGAGTTAAATAAATTATTAAACTAATTTTGATAATACAACATATTTTAAATTATTAATATTTTTTAAAATGTACGAATTAATAAATTTTATGTTGCTGTTAAATTGTTTAATTTTTTGAAAATAAATAATTAATGATGAAAAATTTTGACAAGCTTTTTTATCCGAAGTCAATTGCTATTATTGGTGCTTCCTCAAAAGAGAAAACACTCGGCTGGGAATTGGTAAAAAATCTTTTGAATTTCGGTTACAAAGGAAAAATATTTCCTGTAAATCCTAAAGCCGAAACTATTCAGGGAATCAACGTTTACAAAAACCTCATTGAGATTAATGATGAAATTGATTTAGCAATTATTATGGTTGCGAAACAATTTATACTGAATTCCATCGATGACTGTGCCAAAAAAAATATAAAAGATGTGATTGTAATCACTGCAGGTTTTAAAGAAGTAGGTTCCGAAGGTGTTGAAATGGAAAAGCAACTGATGGATAAAATAAGGAAATATAAAATAAATATGGTCGGACCTAATTGTATGGGAATAATAAATACGAAGCCTGAAATTATGATGAATGGTACGTTTGTTCAGGGTGTGCCTAATCCGGGCGGAATCGGTTTTATATCTCAAAGCGGTGCACTTGGAGCGGCTGTTTTAAAAATATTACAGTTAAGAGACATAGGGTTTTCACAATTTTTAAGTATTGGAAATAAAGCTGATGTAAATGAAAATGATGTTTTGGAATACTGGAAAGATAATGATGATGTTAAAGTTATTACACTTTATCTTGAGAGTTTCGGAGATTCGAGAGAATTTATGCAAATTGCAAAAACTGTAACTAAGGAAAAACCTGTAATAGCAATAAAAGCAGCACGCACTTCCGCAGGAATGAAAGCCGCATCTTCGCATACAGGAGCTTTGGCTGGAGCCGATACTGTCGTTGATGCAATATTTGAACAGAGCGGTGTTATTCGTGTTAATACAGTCGATGAACTTTTTGACCTTGCAAAATCTTTTGACAGAACGGTATTACCATCGGGCAATAGAGTCGGAATTTTAACGAATGCGGGCGGTCCGGCAATATTAACAGTTGATGAAGCTCAGAATTCAGGCTTACAGGTTCCCGAACTTTCGGAATTGACACAAGCTAAATTAAAATTGATTGCTGTCCCGGAAGCCGCTTTTCATAACCCGGTTGACGTACTTCCGCCCGCTACAGCAGAAGTTTACGGCAAAGCAACTGAAATAATATTATCAGATGAAAATATTGACGCAGGAATTATTATTTTGGGCCCGCCATTAATGCACGATACCATTGAAATCGGAAAATCAATTTGTGAAGCGGCAAAAAAATCAGGCAAATGTGTGACTGTTGTTTTAATGTCTCAGGATGAAATCATTCCGAAACTTGCATCTGGATTTCCCGGACATCCGCCGATTTTTAATAATTGTGAAGCCGCTGCAAAAGTGATTGGTCAGATGTANNTATAGATTATGGAAAGAATCAAAAGAAAGGGAATATAAAAATTACACTGTCAATAAAAATGTTGTGAAAGATATTTTAAATAAGCAAAATGATAAAGGTGAATTTTATCTTGATTTCAGGGATGTTGTAAAAATTTTGCAGGCTTATAAATTTCCTATAGTTGAATCTATTGTTGCGAAAAATGTTCAGGAATCAATTGATATTGCCGAGAAAATTGGTTTCCCTGTTGTAATAAAAGTTTTAGGGAAAAAACTAATTCATAAATCTGATGTCGGCGGAGTCGTTGTAGATGTTAAAGATGTAGAAGAGCTTGTTCAGGCTGAGAGCAGAGTTATCGCAGGATTGAAAACAAAAGGTCTTGAAAAAGAAATTGAAGGATTTCTGATTCAGCCATTTATAAAAGGCGGATATGAAACTATACTTGGAGTTACGAAAGACCCTTCAGCCGGGCATTTAATCGCTTTCGGACTTGGCGGAATACTGGTTGAAGTTTTCAAAGATGTGAAATTTAAAATAAATCCATTAAATGATACTGACGCAGAAAATTTAATTCGTTCTGTTAATGCGTATAAAATTCTGAAGGGCGTCAGAGGAAATCCCTCCGTAAATTTTGAATACGTTAAAGAAAATATTTTACGTTTATCACAATTAGTTTCGGATTTCCCTCAGTTTGAAGAAATTGATTTTAACCCGTTTGTGT
>PNBM01000123.1 GCA_003135995.1 Ignavibacteriota bacterium
ATGCTCTGTATATCGGGACTCTTGTCGGGGATCTCCTGCCACAGCTTTTTGTTTTATAAAATTTATTAAGCTTTTTTTGCAGTTAAATACATTTAATTCTTAATTCTTAATTGTTGTTGTATGAATTACCGTGTTAATAAAATGTTTATTTGAAAATTATTTACATTAGAATTGAATTTTAATTCCGTAATGATTAATTTAATTGTTCGTTATTAAAATTTATGCGCCCATCGTCTAATCGGTTAGGACATCACCCTTTCACGGTGAAGATTTGCGGGTTCGAATCCCGCTGGGCGTGCAAATTCAAATATAGTTTTAATGTTCAGTTATCAATTAATATATAGCTGAAAGACTTTTTAAACCCTGTGAATTAAATATTATTCACAGGGTTTTCTATTTGTATGAAAATTATAGCGCATGTTCTAAAATTAAGCCTACGGAATTATGCACGGGTGTAAAAGACCAATAATAATTGAAAAACGGTTTAATGTTTTATTGATATTAGCTTGTAAGTGAAAATGTAAACTCACTGGGGTGCGTTTTACAAATATTTAAAGAAATTTAATGAAAATAATATTAATATTTATCCTCTTTTACTCGAGTTTCTTAATTGCACAAACTCAGGAAGAATTGTTAAACCAAGCTTACGTACAAAATTCTTATGAACTTCTCGATAAGTTTTTCGAAAATTGGAGAATGGAAAAAACTCCTATAACAGATGAAGAATATCAAAAACTTTCCGAAGTTGAAAAAGATGTTTATGATTTATTCTTTGAGTTCTATAATCCAAAGGAAATTCCAAAAATTAGATTTATTGAAAAAAGAGATGATATTAATAATTTTGACAAATATGTTAAATTTTATGTTCTTGATACGAAAATAAAATATGGCATACTGGTTTCAAATAATTACGACAGTCTGTTAAAGACTGATAATGAAATAATTAATAATAAAGATACTTCATTTCATTATAATCCTTTCGTAGATAAAACAGAGAAAGAAGACCCAAATATTTATGTTAGTTATTTAGAAGATTGTTTATTTGATAATTTTGTTTTGAGTGACTCAATTATAAATTTTCGACCAAAAATAAAAGATGCAACAACTAAAATATTATATTATCAAATGAAATATGATTTAATTATTTCTAACTTCATCGAATACGACGAAAAAGAATTGGTTAGTTACGAACCTGTTACAATAATCAGAACAAGTAAAATTAAAACGAGATTTCTAAAAAAATATATTCATACCATTGAAAATCAATGTTATGAGCGTTCCTTTATAATAACGGTTCCAATTATATCAAAAATTGTATTTACAAATAACTTAGATTACGCAAAAATATCATATGAAACACCAAATTATTTTAACTTCGCTTATTATAAAAAGGTCGAAGGAAAATGGAAATTTGTTAGAGATCGTCACAATTTTAACTTGTAATACCTACTCATTTCAGTAATAACCCAATGACCCATTAATCTAATAACCTATTTTCCCATTTCCCAAATGCAAATGAAGATTTGTTCCAAGTAAACGGGAAATCCCGCTGGGCGTGCGAAACTAACCCTGAAGTCCAAAGCTTTAGGGTTTTTTGTTTTATATTATAAGTCTAATCGAGTCAGGACACCTTTCACGGTGAAGATTTGCGGGTTCGAATCCCGCTGGGCGTGCGATTTCAATTAAGAATTAAGAATTAAAAATTATGAATTAAGAATGAGAAATTAATTAACCATTTCTCATTTTTTGTTTTACTTAAAAATTCCCGGTAACCCAATAACTCCATAACCTAAATTCCCATTTTCGTATTTTCCTATTTCCCATTTTCCAATTTTCCATTTTCTGACACCAGTGCCCCAATAACCCAATAACCTTTTGAAATCACTGCACACCTGTTATTTCTTACTTGTAATTATATTATTTTTATATTAAAATGATAAATATTCATTATAAATGAGTCCCAGAAAAAAAATAAGTATTGTTATAATTGAAGATAACCGTTTGCTTCGGGATGGCATCACCTCCATGATTAACGAACAGCCTGACCTGAAAGTTATTGCAAATGTAAACGAAAGAGAAGATTCCGTACCTAAAATTTTAGAACTTAAACCCGAAATTGTATTAATTGACCTGGGTTTGCGAAGTCAAAACAGCCTTGAGATTGTTACATCCGTAAAAACAAAATCACAGGATATAAAAATAATCGTGATGGACCTTTTACCGGTTGAGAACGATATTCTCGATTTTGTGAGAGCAGGTGCTTCCGGTTTTATTCTTAAAAATGCAATGGTTAATGAATTCCTGAAAACAATCCGCACTGTTGCAGCAGGAGAAAAAGTTCTTCCTCCGCATATGACAGATTCGCTTTTTTCTCAGATTGTCGAAAGAGCTGTGAACGGTTCCGGGCATGTTGATTTGAAGTATGCAGTTCGTATGACAAAAAGGGAAAGACAGGTAATCGATTTGATTGCTGACGGATTGACTAATAAAGAAATCGGGCTTATCCTCCATCTTTCTCCCTATACGGTAAAGAGTCACGTTCATAATATTCTTGAAAAAATGACGTTGCATACAAGGGTACAAATTGCAAAATTTGCGCACACAAATAAAGATTATTCTGAGAATGTCGACTCTTCATTAAATGAAAATTATTGATATCAATTCAAACAAACAAATCTTTTATGCCTGCTTTTTAATGTATTTATCTGCTTTTCTGCTTTTCGCCATTTTTTTCTTGTCAAGTTCAAACATTTCGGTTTTTGCTTTTTCCATTTCAATTACCTTATTTGTTTCAGATTCTTCTTCTCTGAATTCTGATCTTAAAACCACAATCTGAGCTTCAGTTGCGGCACGTTTAAGTTCTAACCCGAATTGATTGCGCTCAATTTCCTGTTTACGCAATAACTGTTCCGCTTCGTTTTTCGCTTCCTGTGATAATCGTGCAGAACCGGTCAATACACCTTCAGGACCAACATACACATCAAGCAATTGAATGCCATTGTCTGTCAAAATGAATTCACGAATCTGATTGGAATGCGCCATTCCGCGTGATTTAAGAATGTACAAACCTCTGTTACGCTCACCGCCGATTTCAATATCACGTAAAAGCAGCCACGTATCAATTAGTGAAGAAATTGACATATCCGTAAGTTCCTGATTTTCACCTGAGTTCGTGAGACTCGCAAAGAATGCAGTAATATTATTCATCTTTAAAAAATCCACAAGACGAAGTAACATTGTTTTGACTTCGGTTTGATTTCCGCCAATTACGAATGCGTCTATAGGATCGAGGATAACAATTCTCGGCTGAATTTGTTTAATCAGTTTGATTGAGGTAGTCAGGTGGTGTTCCAGTCCGTGAAGTGTCGGACGCGTTGCATGAAAATAAAGCAATCCTTTTTTAACATATGGTTCCAGATGTATTCCGATTGAAGCCATATTGCGCATAAACTGGCTTGGTGATTCTTCAAATGCAAAATAAAGAACTTTTTCCCCGCGCTTACAAGCCGCTTCAACAAATTGCGCTGCAAGGCTCGTCTTTCCCGTACCTGCTGAACCGGAAACNNGATGATGAGTAATTCAGTCCCAGGGAAGTAACAGGCAGAACAGAAAAGCCATCTTCATCAATTAAGAATGGATATTCATTTGTACCGTGAGTCGAACCGCGGTATTTTACAATACGCAATCGTCTTATAGATGACTGATCGCTTACCCTATGGTCAAGCAAAATCACACAATCGGAAACGTATTCTTCCAGACCTTGCCGTGTCAAAGAACTACTTCCGCGTTCACCTGTAATTATTGTCGTAATTCCTTTTTTCTTCAACCAACTGAATAACCTTCGCAGTTCTGTGCGTACAATAGTTGCATTCGGCAGTGCAGAAAAGAGTGATTCAATAGTATCCAGAACAACACGTTTTGCTTTTATGCTTTCAATTGCGAGATGGATGCGTACAAATAATCCTTTCAAATCATATTCACCTTTTTCTTCTATTTCTCCGCGTTCGATTTGAATGTGTTCAAGCCATATTTTTTTCTGAGCAACAAGTTTATCTAAATCAAATCCCAAAGATGCTACATTTGCCGTGAGCTCCTTTTCAGTTTCTTCGAAAGCAATAAACACACCAGGTTCATTGTAAAGAGTTGCTCCGCGAACAAGAAATTCCATTGCAAAAAGTGTCTTTCCGCACCCTGCACCTCCACATACAAGTGTAGGTCTTCCTTTCGGTAATCCGCCGCCCGTTATTTCATCCAGTCCCTGAATGCTTGTCGGAGATTTTGGAAGTGTATTACGTTTAAGGTCTAAAATATTTTTTTTCATAATTTTTTTTCTCAGGAATTAATTTATCTTCTTTTTAAATTTCATCGGTTTTGATTTTAATCTTAAATTGCTTCTATGAATTTTAAAATTGTGAAAAATTATTTTAATTCCATCTTAATTTTATTTAGTAAAAGATACTTATAAATATTTAAAGTTTGCACTGTCCAATAGGACGAAAAAGGAACTAATCCGTACGGATTAGATTCCGGTTTTAAAAATAAAATCCGTTTAATACTCAATCTAAAGATGTAGTTCTCTTTTCATCCTGTTGCACTATTACATAATCAATCGTATTACCATATCTTATTCAATAATAAATCAGGTAAAATTTTAAAAACATAAATTAAAATATAAATGAAAAAATTTATTTTTATTAGCGTATTGGTATTATTCGTACCGATATTGTTGCGGGCGCAGGACAATGTTAACAATGACAAAAAAGACTTTAATACTTACGTGACAAAGAGTATCGATAATGTTCAGGAACTAAGTTCGAATTTGGTAGATGAATATGGATTGAAAAATATTCAGTTTGTAAAATTCGAAAACGGAAAATATATTCCGATAAAAGCAGAAGAAGTTAAGAAAATATCCCAGGTCCAGTTTAGTTCTGATGTAATCCTTGTATTCGCTATTATAGGTGCGGTTTTAGTTGCGCTCATTTTGCTTCGTGCTTTGTAATTTTTTGAACACAAAAATAACTAAGCAGTTATTCGGTTTGATGACAAGGATAATTATTACAAATTTATTTGTAATAATTCCTTTTTCATATATATGCAATATAACTTAATTATATGCATTTTCTTGTATTTTGACTGAAGTTTTTTAGGATATCATAGTGCATAATACAGATGTAATATTTATAGCCAATTAATTTAAATGAATAATAAAATTATATTGAATTATTTTAAAATCAATAATCAATATTTATTCTAATAAGAGATGGAAAACTAAAATAATGAAAAACATCATAATTAAAAAATATAAAACATTTTCTGCTTTAGTCATAATCGGTTTTTTGACTATGGCATCTCTTTGCTTTAGCCAGCCGGCATTAGATACAAGAGAAGAAAAAACTGAAAGGATATTACAGAAATTTGATACTATAAATGTGCCGGAAGAGAACAAAGAAATTATAGATACCGCTATAAACCATCCGAAAGATCCCTCTACTATTAACAATAATAGCACAAAGGATACAAAGGATGAGAAGATAGTTAAAAAAAATGATACCGCTAAAACTGAGGGAAATAAAATTAAATCCTATGACTCTACAAGATTTAATATGTTTGGTAATTTGTTGACTGATGATACTGTATATAACAAGAAATATCCATTATGGAGACCTATCGCAGGTGTCCTTGAACAACACGCATTTTTAGGACTATACAACAGGTATATTGCGAATGTGGATTTTGGCAGAGTTGGTTTTAATACCTGGGCATATAATATTAAAACCGGCTGGGAATGGGACAGGGATAGATTTGGTATGAATTTTCTCGGACACCCTTTTTCAGGTGGTGGGACATTTAATACCGGACGTTCGAATGGTTATAATTTTTGGCAATCTGTTCCTTTTGCTTTTACCGGCAGTTTATTATGGGAATATTTTGGTGAAAATACACTACCTTCAAAAAATGATATTATTAATACAACTATCAGTGGTGCATTCTATGGAGAAATTATGTACCGTTTAAGCTCAAATATATTGGATGACAGGACAACCGGCTTAGAGAGAGTTATAAGAGAATTGAGCGCCGGAGTTATCTCTCCGACAAGATTTTTTGCCAGAATTATACAGGGGAAATTCAGTAGAGTATTGAGTCAGGAAGTATATCAAAAAGAACCTCTTAATATTGAGTTATCGGTGGGTGATAGAAGATTAAATGATGGAAACTCATTCCTGACAGGACCGGGAAACTTACTCGTCAATGCTCAATTTGATTACGGATATCCGTTTGAAAAAAGAACATGGAAACCTTTTGATTACTTTACGCTTCATTTAGGTGTAAATATAGGCACAGGTAGAAAAATTATTGAGAATGTTGTGGGATATGGAGTTTTAGCAGCCAAATCAGTTCAATTCGGAAAACTTGAAACTCTAATGGGGTTGTTCCAGCATTATGACTATTTTGATAATACAACGTTCGAGCTCGGAACAATAGCCATAGGCGGCGGAATAATGACTAAATATCCTTTATCTAAGGGAACATATCTTTTCACAAATTTACATCTCGGTATTGTACCTTTAGCCGGAAACAGTACGAGATTGGGTCCTGATACTTCGCAATTCAGAGATTATACTTATGGCGGCGGATTGGAAACAAAGCTTGAAGGCGGTATTAATTTCGGCTGGGCAAGCATACAGGCAAATGGTAATTTCTACTGGATTGGAACCTATGTTGGACCTGCAGGAAGCAATTATATCGGAATATTCAGACCGAGAGTTACAGTGAGAATTACAGGAGAATTAAACGTCGGATTTGAACAATTAGTTTATTACTCAACAAGGAATACTACAGACTTTGGTAACTTCCGGAGCGTTAGAACAGAACAAAGATTTTATGTTATGTATAATGTAGGTAATTTCAAACTTTAATAATTTTAAATTTATTATACTGATAACCGGAATTATCAGTTGAATTTATTCAAAAAAATGACAGAAAAAAAATGCGGAATAAATTTATTATAATAATTCTATTCATATTCTTATATGAATGTCCGTTATTTGCGCAATACAAATATACATTTTCACAGTTTGGTGATGAAACCGTTGACTTCATAAAACAGCCTTTAAAATGGGATGGAAGTGATTATCTCAAATTCGGATTGATTTCGCTCGCAGGTGGTCTTACTATGTTTGCCGACGAGCCAATCCGTGATGCGGTTCGGGATAACCATAAATATTCTATGAGCGCCCCAATGGAATTTGGAAGAATGTATGGTGAATTATATTCCCCAATTATATTCTTTAGCGGCTTTGCCGCTTATTCATTGATTACAAATGATATTAAAACAAGAAAAATCGCCTATGAAATAGGACAGGCTTCTCTTTATGCGGGAGCTATAAATTATGCTTTAAAATTTGCCATCGGCAGGGGAAGACCAAACCTGAACAGTAGTACAATAGGAGCCGGATTTTATAAACCGTTCTACAGTCCGTTTAAAGAAGAATATCATTCAATGCCCGGTGGACATTCAACTGCCGCTTTTGTAATTTCAACTGTTTTATCAAGAAATGTAAATCCTGTTTGGTTAAAAATATTAGTTTATGCACCTGCTTTACTTACAATGACTTCAAGAGTATATCAGGGATTTCATTGGACATCAGATAATATTATCGGTGCCGCATTCGGTTACTTCATCGGGACCTGGGTCGTTGATAAACACGAAAAAACAGATAAATCAGGAAATAAAGGAACTCAAAAAACTTTTTTACAACATTTTCAGATTCAACCTGTAATTTCAGGTGACAATTATGGCATTAACCTAAGCGTGCCGTTTTTATAAAAAGATATTCATATTTAAGAGTTTTACGCGTTCCTAATGCTCTGTTATAATTGTCATTCCAGCGAAAACTGGAAACGTTCTGTGTTCAGCGAAGCTAATCCAGCCTAAACACAAGGTCATTTATCCTTCAAATACATTTAATCTTTCTGCAAATATATTAAAACATTCTGTAAAAACATTTAATCTTTNNAAAAACATTTAATCTTTCTACAAAAACATTTAATCATTCTACAAAAACATTTAATCATTCTGCAAAAACATTTAATTATACCGCAAAAACATTTAATTATTCTACAAAAACATTTAAACTTTCTGTAAAAACATTTAATCTTTCTTCAAAAACATTTAATCTTTCTACAAAAACATTTAATTATTCTGCACATTTATTTAATTATTTTGCACATTTTTTTAACGAAAGTGCAAATATAGCCTATTTATGCAGCTTTTACTCATTGTAATACTCCGAACTCTTTGAAATCAAACCCCTAAAAAATTGTCATTCCCGCGAATGCGGGAATCCAAACGAAATTTAAGGTTTTTTATCATCATATTCCTTCAAAAACACAGCTCAACTTTTAAATAAACACGTGCAAATATTATAAATATAGTTGCTTATCATTAAAGAGTTCAAAAAAAAGATATATTATCTACCGTATGTTATAAAATGGACTATTCTATATATGAATTATGCATTTGACAATAATTATCAAAATTTATAATTTGAATGAAATCGCAATTTAATATACTCTCGAATCTCACATATAAATTGCATAACGTATCCAAAAAAATTAAATAATTGAAAGAAGCTTTTTTTATTAAAAGTTTTTAATATTTTTTTAATTAATTAAAATGAAAGGATTAGGTTATGAAAAAGTACATCCAGGAAATGTTACAGGAAATCGAAAATTTTGAACATGGAATTTCTGCAAACGCCGCTGACTGGACAAATTTACCTGTCACTTTAGTTCAAATAACAACATTAAAAAACGATTTAGCTCACTGCGGAACTGCAATAGAAACGGCTGAAGCAACAGCATTAGGAGCAAGGCATGCCGGATTGGCAAAAAACTCTGAAGCTATAAAAATTTACGACCAGGCAGTAAATCTTGCTTATGGTATTTATGCCAACACCCCGGATAAATTGGCTGAATATGGAATAAAGCAGAGAAAAGATAAATCGAAAATACCACCTCCGACCGCAATCCTCGCAATAGAAATTTCAGATGATACGGATGGAGAAGGATTCATTCTTTTATTAACCGCAAAAGACCCTGTTTCTGATAATTATGAATGGCAAAAANNGGACAAGGACCCTGGAGCGAACCCGTCAGCCGCGTGCAGTAAAAAATTATGTTCATTCCTTCGTTCCCAATTAATATATTGGGAACGAGATTTCTTATAAATCATTATTTAAAAATTAATAACTTTCAAATGGATACATTAATTGTTTTTTTAAATTCGAAAGAT
>PNBM01000160.1 GCA_003135995.1 Ignavibacteriota bacterium
ACCCTCTTAAAAAAACGGGGCGAAACCGAAAAGCCATATGAGTAGGATAATTTTAAAAAATAATAAAAATAAAATGCCAAAATACTTAATTGAAAGGGAAATTCCAAATGCAGGTAAATTAACTGCTGAACAATTAAAAGTTATTTCACAAACTTCTTGCGGGGTTTTAAATAAGATGGGACCGCAAATCCAGTGGGTTCAAAGCTATGTTACAACGGATAAAATATATTGTGTCTATATTGCACCAAATGAAGATATGATTCGTGAACATGCCAAACAAGGANNAAACTGTCTGTAATATAATATTTGTAAATGTTTTTACTTTGCTGACAACACATAAAAAGAGTTTATTTAAAATTTACTTTAGCAATTGGCGATGAATATACGCTAGATATTTATACTTCAACTACACATAGTTAGATGCACCGAAATCTGTCGGATTCAAAACAACATTCGAACCATCTAAAATATAAGACTCACTTGAAACTCACTTAATACATTTAAATTTTTAGAGGAGATAAAATATTAAATAAGGTCTTCACTAATTTTATCAATCTCTTCCATCGGTGTGAGGCGAATGATGCACAACCCGGTTGGAAATTTCTTATTAATAAAAAAGCCGGAAGAAAAATCTACCGGCCGTAAGAAATTAGTTTAAAACGAATTCTTATTTTAAAAAACATCATCACTTTTTATTTATCCAAGGTTTAAATGGATGTTTCCTAATATACTCATCAGCTTCCTTTTCAATCTCAAAACTTGATTTTATCCGATGTTTAAAAATCCATTCTTCAAGCTCTGATTTTTTAAAATATAATTGTTCTGGAACCATTTTTGCTCCTCGGGCAGATTATGCGTCCATTCAGATTCACCGTCTCATTCTATTAAATTAATTTTTAATAGTTTTTCTTATAAATATCTAGAACCCTTCTGATATGAATTAGAAATGTTACTTGAACAAACTTACAATTTAACTATATCGGTTAGTCCTCAGGTGGTGCAGGGATTGGAAAAACTCCAATTGTACCATCATCATAATGAATTACAAGATACCATTGCCCACCAATTAGTGTGTATTCCCTGCATACTTCTTTAGATACTTCTGACATATAAATAATTTTATTTAATGCAGTAGAATTATACTCAAGATTAGATGCGGAAAAAGACAAACCCGATAAAAATAGTGACACGAATAAAATAGAAATGGAAATAATTTTTCTCATAACAAATCCCCTTTTATTACGAACTTACAATAATTATTAATACAAAAAAAACTGATATTATGTGTCTTTTTTACATAATAAAGTACTTTTATTTAATAATTATTTATACTAACTTCTGATAATTAAGCATTTAAAAAGTAATTTTTTTTTATAATTTCGATATGAAAATAAAGGAACTTTTTAATTTATTAAGCAACTTTTCAGAAGAATATTCTAATGAATTTAAAAAATATTTAAATTCTCCTTATCTCGTAAATAATAAAGCACTATATAAAATCTATGCAGAGATTTTGAACAATCTGGATTTATTAATAAATTCAGAATATGAGAAACTAATAAAAAAGTTATCAAAGAAATTAAGGCTTTCTAATTCAACAGTTATTCAAAGACTTTCAAATCTCAATAAAGAAGTATTGAAATTCTATAAGATAAAATCATTTTTAAGTGATGTTGAATATTCAGAACTTTCATTGAATGAATATCTTTTAAAAAATAAGAATTTTAACGTGCTTGAGAAAAATCTCGAAAAGACAAATGATCTTATTTATAGTTCAAATAAAATATCGGATAAACATTACTGGAATTCATTTAATTTTCATGTTTTATCGTGTGAATTTATTACAAATAATGTAAGGTTTGTTGATAATATAAATGCGGATAATATACATCCACACATTTATAATGGTTCTTTGGATTTATCTCTTTATTGTTTAATTCAACAAATAAATTTATTCGTTTATAATTTTTCATTGAACATAGGCACAGGAAATTACCAGAAATATCATTTTCCAATTAATATTTATAAATTGTTAGATGAAATTGATAGAACTAATTTATTTAACCGGCCGCCTGAGAGAAAAATTATTTATGATTTATATAAAATGTTGTTTTTTACATATTACAAAAGAGAGGATTCAGAAAATTTTATTAACTATAAAAATTGTTTTAATAATACGAAATATTTGTTGAATAAAGAATTAATAAACTTTCACTTTAATCAGCTTATCAACTATTGTATTATGAAAGCAAGGCTCGGTGAAGATAAAGATTTTTATTTAAGACAAAAAGCTGAATTATTGAATGAATTCGTTGAACAAGGTTACTTTAATATAAATAATAAGGAATTTTTGCATGCCACAACATATCGAAATTTTATTTTATCAGCTTTTTCAATTGGTAATTTTGACTTATTAAAATATTTTATAGATAATAATACGTCAAAATTAAATACAAATGACTATAATGATATGATGAATTTTGGCCTAATCTATTATTATTATGGTATGAAAAATTATGATAAAGTTTGGGAATGTAAAAAAAATATTGAAGTTAATAACTTTATTTATAGGTTTGATATTAGAAATATAGTATTGAGGATCTATTTTGAAACTGGCGAGTATGATAAATTACTGGATTCCATACATAACTATAAGAAATCGATAATGGATGATAAAATACTTAATAAATCAAATAAAGATAGTTTATATAAATTATTAAAATATCTGAATAAATTAATTATTATTATAAATAACCC
>PNBM01000202.1 GCA_003135995.1 Ignavibacteriota bacterium
CAGGCAGGTTCTTTTGATGCAAACGGAATCTGGTGGGGAGTTCGTTATGGTACTAATACTCTCGTCAAAATTGATACTTCAAGCGGCATTATTACACAAGTTGTGTCTATCACAGGTGCCACCACTGTGACAGGTCTTGCATGGAATTTTTCTTCAGGTGTTATGTATGCTTCAGATTATAATTCCGGAACAAACAGAATTGGTACCATAAACCTTACAACAGGCGTATTTACTCCGTTAATCCAGATTTTTGCAACTGGTATATTAATCGATATAGCTTGCAGTAATGACGGTTNNTTATAATAATACTACAAGCACAGGTGAACTTCGTAGAATCAATACAACAACCGGTGCAACTACGCTGATTGGTAGTTTTGGCTGCGAAGTAGATGGATTCGCAATTCCGGGAACACCGGGACCTTTGTTCAGTAATTTCCAGATTCAAAACACTCAATCTCCCTGCGGACCATATTTGGTAACTACTCAAATACTTCCCGGACCTGCAACCGTTACATCAGCAAAGTTTTATTGGGCAAGAAATGTATCTACTATGACCGATAGTATAAATATGACAAAAGGCGCCGGTACGAACTGGTCATGCTCGTTCCCCGGAAATGGATTACCTGGTACTTATAATTATTGTATGCAGGCTGTTGACCAGGTTGGATTTGTTACAAAAATGCCGCCGGGTGCACCAACATCATTTTATTCGTTCACAGTCTCAGCTTCCGATACAACAAAACCTGTAATAACTCATACGCCAATACAAAATTATCCAAGAATAAATTGGCCTGCAACAGTTTCTTGTATAGCAACCGAACCATGCGGCATGGATACTGTATGGGTAAGTTGGAATATAAATTCGGATTCATATAATATGTTTTATCTTACTCGGGGAAGTAGCAACAGATGGATTGGTATGTTTAATTCAGATACCTCACAGGTTGTCCCGGGTGATCTGATACATTATCGAATTATTGCAAGAAGTTCTTCTGCTCAACATTCTATGGATTCAACTTCTTTGTATTCATTCAATATAATCAGTTCACAACATTATGTTTGTATTGGTGACGGAAATCTTTCTTCAATCTATCCTTTTACGACTTACTGGGATGATGGCAAAACCGATTTGGTATTTTGTTCTGATGAAATTTTAGCAGCAGGCGGATATTTGGGCTTTATCGAAAAAATCGGTTTCAATGTAATTTCGGCAGATACAATTCAACTGAATGGATTTCAGATAAAAATGTTAAATTCTACAGACTGCGGTCAGGTGGGTGTTAATCCCTGGACGGTCTGTTACAGCGGAACATATAAAGTACCGGGATCGGGGTGGCAGTATATAAATTTGACAACTCCATTCTTTTGGACACCCGGACAGAATCTTTTTGTGGAAATCTGCTATAACAATGCAGCATGGTCACAATATTCACCGGTATATGCAACTGCACAAACATCAAAAATGAATGGTTATTGTACAGACCTTCCTACAGGTGACGGATGTACCGCTAATTGGAATTTAACTTCTCTTGCTTATAGAAGTAATACTTGTTTCTTCATTGACCCGGGTGATAAAGTTAAAAATAAAACCGGAATAATTCCGTCTGTTTATAGTTTATCACAAAATTATCCGAATCCGTTTAATCCTATTACGAAAATAGATTTCTCAATTCCAAAAAATGGATTTGTGGTTTTAAAAATATATGATGTGCTTGGACGGGAAATAAAAACTCTCGTCAACGAAAATAAAACGGCAGGATATTATACTATTGATTTCAATGCGTCTGAATTTTCAAGCGGTGTATATTTTTATAGACTCGAGTCAAATGGATATGTCAACGTGAAAAGAATGATGCTTATAAAATAAAATTTTAAAAAATAATTATGATCTTAGACCCCTCTCCTTTTAGGAGAGGGGAATTGGGTCGAAGACTCGCCGTGGCGAGGTGAGGTTTTATAATGCTTGACAATCATTAATTTTAATAATTTATACAGCCCACGACTTAAGCCGTTGGCATTAAATTATCAGGGTGCGCATTATAACCGTTCGCTATTTGTTCATTATCCCGGACTGTCAGGATTTATCGGAATTATTAATAAATTGATTTTGAATGTATCTTTTTGAATTTAAAAATCATATTTTTGATATATTAAACAATTACTAAATACGAATTTAAAATATAAAAGTCCGAATATTTTGTTTTAAAATATGGGAAAAACAAAATTAATATTATTACTATTTACTATTATTGTTCCGTGTGTAATATCCGGATTTAATTTTATAAACAAATCGTTCAATTCTGAATCTAAATTATTTGTAAATAATTTTGATAGTTTTTCACTAATAAATAATTCAACCAACACAATAATACGATACGCCGATGATTTTAATGGAACTAATGATACTAATGCGCTTAAAGCAAGAGGTTATTTAATATATTACAGGAGTTCAGGACCACAAGGTACTTCAGCTATTTGGTTTCAGGGTAAACCTTCTTATTTTCCGTCTTATAACGGACCTGCAAATGGTTATGTCGCAGCGGATTTCAATTCTGTAACAGTTCAGAATAATATCGATAACTGGCTTGTCCTACCGAGAATAACCGGAGGTATTCTCCTCAATGATATGTTATATTTTTTCTCAAAAGCCGAACAGAATAATCCCTATGCAGATTCAATAAGGGTAATGTATTCAACAGTAGATTCTGTTCCAGAAGGTTCATGGCAAGAGATTGGTCGATTTAAAGTCAATACATCCGGTTTTTGGGAGCAACGGGGTTTTAAATCAACTGCACCGGATATTAATGGTAGATTTGCAATCAGATATTGTGTTGCAAATCGTGGTCCGAACGGTCAGAATTCAAATTACATAGGAATTGATGCAGTTTCAATTGTTACGGATACTTCTAAACCTGTTATAACTCATACAGAATTTACATATATTCCAAAATTAAATTGGCCTGCAAAGATAATATGTCAGGTTTCAGGACAAAATGGTATAGATAGTGTTTGGGTCAGATGGAAACGCAATTCTGGAAACTATCAGAGCTTTAATTTAACAAATGATAGTTTAACTCTTTGGACAGGTTTATTTAATTCCGATACATCACAGGTTAAAGTCAATGATTCAATCTTTTACAGGATAGTTGCGAGAAGTGCTTCACTACAGCATCCTATAGATTCAACCGAACTTTATAAATTTATTATATTTTTCACAATAGGTTCAGGTGACATTTCATCCGAATATCCTTTTTCGGGAAATTCAGATGGAAGAACGGATATGTTATACCTTTCTTCGGAAATATCTTCAAGTGAAATTTCTCATGGTTCTATACGCGCAATAGGTTTTAATATTAGATACATCATCCCTTTTTCATACAAAAATTTGCGCATAAAAATGCAAACAGTAAGTGATTCATCTATAAATTCATTTTCATATTCCGGTTGGACTAATTGTCTTGATGGAGCATTTGCTTCAACAAATAAAGGCTGGCAATTCATATCATTAACAACTCCGTTTTATTGGAACGTCGGACAAAACTTGCTTGTCGAAATATGTTATAACATGCCTCAGTCAGTTACTTTATTTCTTGTTTACTCTTCAATAATTTATAATAAAGTGTACGGATTTCATGCAAATTTACCTAATTTTGATGGTTGTACAGTATTTACAGCAGGTCAAAATGTTCAGTACAGACCAAACTTAGGATTTATTATAGACCCTATGAATATTTCAAATTCAATTAAAAATAAAAACGGTGTTCCGGATAAATTTAATTTATCCCAAAACTATCCGAACCTGTTTAATCCGAATACGAAAATAGATTACTCGATTCCAAAAAATGGATTTGTGATCTTAAAAATATATGACGTTCTCGGAAGAGAAATAAAAACTCTCGTCAATGAAAATAAAACAGCCGGATATTACAGCATAGATTTCAACGGTTCAGAATTTCCAAGCGGTGTTTATTTTTATCGTTTGCAAGCNNTTGAACTTGTTTTAATTAATGCAAAAGACAAAACCGGTTTTACTAATTACTGCTTTTATAATCTTGTGTGCAATTTCCGGATTTATTTTAATAAATAAATCGCAGTCTTCCGTATTTATTAATCCGAATTCTGAAAATTCGCAATCAGTATTTTCTATAAATAGTATAATTCGTTTTACTGACGATTTTAACGGAGCAAATGATACGAGCGCTCTAAATGCAAGAGGCTATTTGCTATATTTCCGCGGTACCGGTCAGCAAGGCACATCAGCACTATGGTTTCAGGGTGAGCCTTCGTATTTCCCTGCTTACAACGGACCTCAGGATGGATATTTAGCATCTGA
>PNBM01000361.1:0-3862 GCA_003135995.1 Ignavibacteriota bacterium
GTTGACGGATTAAATGGATTCGGATAATTTTGAGATAACAAATAATTATCCGGAATACTATTTTCATTCCCGATATGCGATGTCAACGGTCTTAATCTGATATTCAGGATTGAAGTCGAATCATATTTTATATATATATTTGTTATTGTTTTAGTAAAATAATTCGGAGCAGAGCAAACTACCGTATACGTTCCTGTTGGTACCATCCGGTTATAACCTCCGACGATTGAATCGGAATTAATCCACGAACTATCTGCATCATATCCTTGTAATGTAATTCTCGATTTTAAAGGCACACCCGTGACCGAATCGGTTACCTGACCTCTTAAACCATAAAGACATTCATTTATATAATTTAAGAATGATTTAAAATTATATCCCCAGTAAGTCGGAAGTTGAGCCTGTGGTAAAAGTTTTATATCAGATAATTCAATAGTAACTTCTCTGCCATGTCTGAAGTAAGTCATAAAATCCTGTCTTCCCCCTGAAACTAAGTACCAGGCATAACCATTTACCACACCGGGAATATATGGATAATATTGACTATATTCAGTCATATAGCCTGAATTTACAGCATGGGCTGTATCTACATAGTGATGTCCTGCATGTATCCACCATGCATCATCGGCATGTAACATAGGTTTGCTGTCGTATGGATAATTATATACTTCGGAACCTCCGTGAAAATTCGCAGAAAGCCTGAAAAAATTTGTATTTATAAGATTCATATTATTAATAGTTTCGGGCTGCCAGGAATTACCATCAGGATGTGGACCCGCAACGGGGTCGGGATAGTTTCTGTTTAAATCTACATTGTTAGCATTATATCTTCGTGCAGCATTTATATTATTATTACCTCCATAATACGTTCCGTCAGGATTTGCGAGTGGGTTAATCCAGATCTCAACATTTTTTACGAGATTAGTAATTTTCGGATTAACACCGTTTCCGCTTAATAGTGTATCTATTAATCTAAGCATTAACATATAACCGACTACTTCATCACCGTGTATAGATGATGTATACATAAATTGAGGTTTGTTCTTTCTGAAATTAACACTATCCGAAATTACACAAAAAAGCATACTTCTACCCTGAACTGTGGTTCCGATATTTACTAATCTGCAGATTGACGGATAACTTGTGACAAAGCTATTCATCATTGCAACATAAGCATCGTATGTGGGATAAACATCCCACGCCATAATCTCATTAATATTATCGGTCGTGCGAACGTTGATTAAATCAGCCGGGTGTGTAAGAACTTCAAAATCAATGTTGTATTTAAGAAATTTATTTAATTCTTGCTCGTTTGCATATGCATAAACTTCAAGATTGATGACCTTATCTTTTACATTATCTATCGAAATTATTTTGGTCAGTTCTTTCAATATATCTTTTGATGATACGTAAAATCTGAAATATACTTCACCCTTTACATCTAAATATTTTGAAATAATTACTTTTTGAGATTCATAATTATTAATTACCTGGGAGTTTATATTTGAATTACACAATAAAAACAGAATTAATATAGAGAGTACAAATTTATTCATTTCTAAAAAATTATATTTTTTACATTTAGCAGAATTTAGCATTTTAATTAAAATGTAAATACTCAAATTTTAATACCGATAATTTGTAAAATAAAATCACTGGAATCAGCAAAATAATTTAAATCAGTGATTGTATTTATCATTTGAAAAATTTTTTATTTTCTTTATCTTTATCTTTTGTATTTAAATTTTTAAAGGATATAAAAATGCCCGAAAATGGTGTTATGATAGGAAAAATCGTCCAGGTAATCGGACCTGTTGTTGATGTTGATTTTAGTGGCGGAAAATTACCGTCTATTAATAATGCTTTGCATATTAATCGAAAAACGACCGAAGGTAAAGAAGATACACTTGTCGTTGAAGTTCAGCAGCATTTAGGTGAAGACAGGGTAAGAACTGTAGCGATGGATTCAACAGACGGTCTGACAAGAGGAATGGAAGTTGTGGATACCGGGAGTCCTATTATGGTGCCGGTTGGTCTTGAAGTTCTTGGCAGACTCATAAATGTAATCGGAAAAACCATAGACGGAAAAGGAGATATAAAAACTAAATTATATTATCCGATTCACAGGTCTGCTCCGAAATTTGAAGACCTATCAACACAAAAGGAAATGTTTGAAACCGGAATAAAAGTTATCGATTTACTTGAACCATATACAAAAGGCGGAAAAACAGGATTATTCGGTGGTGCAGGGGTAGGGAAGACAGTTATTATTCAGGAACTTATTCATAACATTGCAAAACACCACGGAGGATACTCTGTGTTTGCAGGTGTTGGAGAAAGAACAAGAGAAGGAAACGACTTATACGTCGAAATGACTGATTCGGGAGTTATTAAAAATACAGCACTTGTATTCGGTCAGATGAATGAACCTCCGGGAGCAAGGCAAAGAGTCGGTTTAACAGCTTTGACCGTGGCTGAATATTTTCGAGATGAATTAGGTAAAGACGTATTATTATTTATAGATAATATTTTCAGATTCACTCAGGCAGGCTCGGAAGTATCTGCACTGCTGGGAAGAATGCCGTCTGCTGTGGGTTATCAGCCGACTTTAGCAACTAAAATGGGTGCACTACAGGAAAGAATTACATCAACAAAGAAAGGTTCGATTACATCTATTCAGGCTATTTATGTACCTGCAGATGATTATACAGACCCGGCTCCGGCAACTGCATTTGCTCACCTCGATGCAACCACAGNNGAAAAATTTCCGAGCTTGGAATTTATCCCGCTGTAGACCCGCTGGCTTCTACATCGAGAATTCTTGACCCGCTTGTTGTTGGTGATGAACATTACAATACGGCAATGGAAGTTAAAAGGATACTTCAAAATTATAAAGACTTGCAGGATATAATTAATATTCTTGGAATCGATGAATTATCAGATGAAGATAAAATTACTGTAGCACGAGCAAGAAAAATTCAAAGATACCTTTCTCAGCCTTTTGCTGTTGCGGAACAATTCACAAATATTCCTGGTAAATATGTTAAACTCGAAGATACAATCAGAGGATTTAAAATGATTTTGAACGGAGATTGTGACCAGTTACCTGAATCTGCGTTCATGATGGTAGGTGTAATTGAGGAAGCATTTGAAAAAGCAAAAACATTGCAGGCATAGCAAATAACAAAAAGCAGAAAACAAAAAGCAATATTTTAGATTTGGATAAATTATTAACATTGGAAATTGTTAGTCCCGTTAAAAAGGTGTATTCGGGATTCGTAAATTCCGTGAGTGCTCCCGGTATTTTAGGCGAATTTCAGATATTATTTAATCATGCGGCAATGGTCTCTGTACTTGATATCGGAATTATAAAAATTAATAGTGATACATTCGAAGAAATAAAATTTTCTGTTAGCGGCGGAACATTAGAAGTGCGGAATAATATTGTAAATATTCTTGCGGAGACAATCGAAAGTAAAGACGATTTGGATGTAGAACGAGCAAGAAGGTCACTTGAAAGAGCTAATCAAAGAATTGAATCTCACGAAAAAGATTTTGACAGGGAACGTTCACTGCTTTCAATCAAGCGGGCAAAAAACAGACTTAAACTCGCAGGCAAATAATTGCAATCATAATACAGAACATATCATCGATTTGTTCCTGTTACAAAACTCCGGNNTAGCCGCAGGCTTTAGACTGCGCAAACAAATTTCAGATGATTTGTTGTATTACTTATCCGCCTTGTTCCCAAGCCTCTGTTTGGGGACATTAATAATTTACGTTCCACTTTGTTGCTAAGCCCCTGCTTAGGAAGAAATTTAAAATAAATTATTGATAATAAAATAAAATAATAAAGAAATAT
>PNBM01000361.1:3896-4513 GCA_003135995.1 Ignavibacteriota bacterium
CCTCATATTATAAACTCAATCATCCAAATTGCAAACACTAATCAAAATAATAAGCAATTTTTAAAAATATGTTAATTTTATATTTAATAAAAATATGCTTGCTTTTCAAACATATTTAGCATTTTAATTTTAATATTATCTTTATGTTTATACGGTATTTAAAATTAAACCTATTAATAAGTACTTTGTCCAAATAATATAGTTTAATTAAGTAAGGAGATTTAATAATGAAAAATTCAAAAAAAATAATATTGACGGTAACATTTATATTATCTGCATTATTATTTTTTAATGAAAAATCTTATTCTGACTTTTTCTTCATGGCGCATATGGCTACACCATTACCCGGACTTTCTATAACGTATGAAACTTTTCATAGTGACCTTGAACCTGCCGGTGAGTGGATTCCGGTTTCAAGAGCCGAAATTATTCCGGATAATGAGGAAGAAATTGAAGCGGGATATGTGGATAACGATGTAGATGTTCAGTATATTTGGAAACCTAATGTGGAGTATGTGAATGCTGATTGGGTCCCTTATTCAGATGGCAATTGGGTTTATACTGATGTTGGCTGGACATGGGAATCTGATTATGACTGGGGCTGGGCTCCGTATCAT
>PNBM01000081.1 GCA_003135995.1 Ignavibacteriota bacterium
TATAACTGTCTAAAGTATTCAGAACCTCTTGCGAAACGTCACTGAATGTAATTGTATTTCCAGCATTTACCATACTTTTTATTCCAAGTTGAGGTTTTGTATTTTGCCCGCTTTTTTGAAATGAATCTGTCACCAATTTTGCACAAGCCTCTTGTAAATCTTCAGGCATTGCTGTCAGTGAATAACCAGCAATGTAATTTGTTTTTAATTCAGTCCAACAAAATATATTTTTTAAAAATATTTTCCCTTCTTCTTTTCTTACTTCATAATCATTTGAATCAACTAAAGTCCATTCTGCAAACGGAGTCAAACGAACATAAATTGCAGAAACTGACTGAATTGGATAATTATCGGTATTAAAATAATTATAATTAAATAAATTGAATGAATTGTAAAAATTATTATGATTGAAATAATAACCTTCAAGTTCATTTTCGGCTAAACATCTATTTGTTTGGTGATTGCAAAATCGTGAAGCAGATGAAATCAAGGAATTATAAAAAGCAGATAATGAAATGTCTGATATTTTATTATATTGTTGAATATAATCAAATGTTATCAAATTAATATTATTTGTTAAATTTGTGTCCATATATTTTCATTTTCCTATTTTTGTATATAATTTGAGAACATACGATTTTTATATTTCTTTAAATCTTTTTCTTTTATTAATTTGCCTTCATTTTTTTCGTTTATTTCTAACAGTAATAATTCAGTCATGCCAGTAGTTCTACCAATTTTTTTGTTCTTTTTTTTCTTCATATATTTTATATTAAAAATTAAAGTTGGGAGGTAAATGAAAAGTGTAATAACACAAAAGAAACCCCCGNNAATTTAAATTGAAACTTTATTTTAAATATTACTGAATAGTGTAAGGACTGCAAGAATCATAATATGTCAAACCAACACCAGCAAACATAAAGTAATGTAAATCAATTATTCCTGTGTCTGCATGTGTAGTTTGGTCAGCAATCATTTGGATTCCATTAATATTTCGTCCAATCCAGATTTGAGATAAATCCCCGAACACCCAATATTTTGTTGAGGATGCTGTCGTGCTTGTTGAATTTAAAACACCGTCAGCCACAACTTCAAATGGGAAATTACAAAATGATTTCGCACCAGTGTTTGCATCAAACAACGGTCTTTTGTTAGAATCCAATAATCCATTTAACAAAGTCCAATGTGTTCTGTCAATTACAAATTTACTATTTTTCCAGAAAAATGGATTTGTAGTTCCGATGTGTCCAACGATATCTGCATATGTTACACCTGTAACTAATCCAGATGCACTTTGCGTATAAGCACTTCCGCCATAAGCACCTGTAAAAGTTGTGCCTTTACCTAAAGCATCCAAATCAAAATCTTGTGCAAATTTCATTCCCACTTGTGCATTAATATATTGCTGTAAGGAATAAGGAGATGTTTGAAGTAGTTCTTGTGTTAATTGAACTTTGGCATGGTATCTTTTCATGCTTATTGTTCTTGTTGCAATTGTTGGAGCAGAAGCTGTAGCAGAACTTGTTTCACCTAATCTTGCGTCGCTCAAATTTGCAGTTGTAGTTGGGATTGTCATTGAGTTGGAAGTGAAATCAAAAATTGTGCAATTTCTTAAAGCAACACCTGCTATTTCAGCGCTCTCCAAAATATTTGGAGCAAACTGAGTTGGGACTAAAGTTGTGTTTGTGGTCATCGTTTTGTCAACATATTTACTTCTATTGTTATTAATTGAATCAAGTATAAATTCTTTATATTCTATTGCATTTTTTTGTTTATCTTCTTCTCCACTAAATATAACTTTCTTTTCAACTGGGTCATCTTCAACTAATTTTTCTAACTTTTCTAACTTTTCTAAAAGGTCTTTATATTCTTTATTTTCTTCCATATTATTTCCATATAAAAATGAAATACAAAATCATTTGTGTATAATAGTAATTTTATATTTGTGCGTTTTATTTAACCTAATATTTCCAACTTTTCAGTCTAATATTCCCAGTTTTTATTATAATATTTTAGCAGTCAAATTTTCTATTCTTTGTTTTATGTTTTTTACTTCTTCAGTATTTTTTTCTTTCTCTTTTATTTCTAAAAGTTTAAATAATTCCTCAATTCTTTTTTCAACAATTTCAAAATTCATTGTATAATTATTTTCAAATTCTTGTAGTTTTTGTTCAAATTTTATTACTTTTTCTTTTTGCTCATTCTTTTCTATTTCTTTTTCAAATATTTCTTTTAATTCTGGTGTCTTAACACTTTTATAAGCTAATGCTAAACTTTCTGAATTTGCTGGAACCGTTACCGCACTATATTCAAGTAATTCCCAATTTTTATATACCAATTGTTCTGATTCATTTATTTCAATTTCTTTTGGCAAAAAGCCAATTGAAAATGCGCTCATGAATCCATCTTTGTATAATTTGGCTACCTCTTGACCGAGAGCAGTTTCTGCGAATTTTAATTTTGAAATAATATTATTGTCGTTGCTCTTAATCCATAGAGCTTTAGCAATTGGTAAACCTTTGGAATCATGATTTAATAATACAACTGGATTTTTTTGAAAGGCCGTGAAGTCTCCACCTTTTGCAGTTACTATTTCGTTATAACGGTCTGGGGAATCTGAAGATATTTTTGCTATTAAAGTATTGTCGCTTTCATCAAAAGTAGAAGTTGAAGTGAATTGTTTAGTGCGAATTGTATTTTCCATTTACTTTTTCCTTGCAAGAAAAATAGTAAGAAAACTGGAGTGGACTTATATGACATTCGTGTTATATGCCAATGCCACTAACTAATATGACATATTGTGTTAACTAATATAAATAGTTTTGAATAGTTTATTAATTATGAAATTTTTTTGACTGTAAACTATTTGTGGTATGTTATGTAATTTACTTAATATATTTGCTAATAGCAAGTAATATTATTCTGTATATTCTAAAAGTTCAGCCTGTTCGAGTAATGCTGGAGTAATACCTGCCTTCCCTCGAGTATTGCCTTCGCTTTTTATTTTTTTAATAAATTTCTGTTTACTATTTTCAAATTCTGCTTTTCTCTTTTGTTCAATTATAGCAAGTTCAATCGGGTCTTCCACAAAGGTGCTTTCTTTAAACAAATCTTTAGGCACTTTTTTGCTTATATTTTCAAAATCAAATGTTAATATTATTTGATTATTTTTGACGAATTGAATTTTTAAAGATATAATTTCTTTATATTCTTTTTTTATTTGTTCAAAAAATTCTGCAGGATTTATTAAATTAAAATTATCCTGAAAAATAATGTCGATGCTGGATGGCTTTATTCCAATTTTAAATTTTCCATTATAATGGAATTTTTGTTTAACCATTTTCTCAACATTTTCTAAGTTTTTTAACATTCTCATTTCCTGTTCTTCAGTTAAATTTTCATAATTCAATTAATTCTCCATTAAATCAAAATGAAACCATTATATAACTTTTACACGCTTGTTGTTACCCGCTTGTTGTTACCAGTAATTTCTTGTTTATAAATTTAATTTCTATAATTTCTGGATGATTTATCTCGAGTTCCGCAATCGCATCATTAATTATTTTTTGAGTATTTCTTAACTCATCAGCGTAAGCCATATTTTTAAAAGCCTCGAGAATATGCTTACAATTTTTCGTTTCATCTTTCCTGAACTTAAATCCACGGCAAGAACAAAAATTTTTTTCACCGATTATGACATCATAACCTTTTATTCTAAATTTTTTGCTTTCCAATTTCCATTCTCCATTAAAATCCATTTTATTTTTTCTTTTAAATAAATATTACTGAAACCTCTTTTTATTACAATAAATCTTTTGGATTCAAAGTTATTAATCCTGGAATGTCACCAATCGGAACAATTCGACCTTCTGAATGATAATAACAGTTTGTTGTTTTAGTTGTTCCGTTTTCAACTTTATATTTTGTTAAATCTAATTTCTGCAGATTTTTTGGATTGAAAATATAAATTTTATAATTGGAAAAATCAGTTTCGTTTATCACCGTGTAAAAAATCAAATCTGCCTTACAATAGGAAGCCCAGCCTTCCTGATTTGTTGATTTATTGCTTATTGTCTCCGCAAAGATTGAACCCCATAAAACTTTTTGAGCTTTAAGACTTATTTTTTTTATTTCTTCTTTAGAATTTTCAATTAATAAGTCGACATCTTGTTCTTGGAGGCTTTTGAAAAAATCATTTTTATTATAATCGCAAAAACAAAATTTGCAGTTGCTACGGATTAATAAAGGTCTTATAATTCTACGGTAACATTGCATCTCTAATTTTTCATCTTTTTTGTTTAAACAACTAATTTTATTATCTCCTTATTTTATGTTATAATCATAATCTAAATTCGGGAATTGATTATATTCCTGTTCTTGCAGGTATAATTCTTGTAATTCATCTATATATTCATTATAACCTGAGTATAGATTCTCGGGTATTTCTTGTTCTGCAACTTTTTTTTCCGCATCCCCGAGTATATCTTCTACTGTGTATCCCAAATCTTTGTAAATAAAAGTTGTGTTTTTTCTTAAATCATTTATATTTATGCTTCCGTTCATTATTATTTTTCCTTATAAATGCCTTTCTTTAAATGGTATGAAATCCTGAGAAATTGGCACTTCAATTTTCTTATTGTTTCTATTTGTTTTCCATTCTTCTTCATATTCGTCAATATGATTAATAACGTATAGCCACCCTTCTTCTTCAGTTGGATTATTATTTATTCTATAATATTCACCAAATTTTTCCTGGCAAATTTCATAATTTATTTTGTAATTCTTTTCTTTAATAATTTTATTTATTGCTTCTTTTACTTCTTTATATAATTTAACTGATTTATCATATGACGCTTTTCTTTTTTCAAAAGAATCCTGAAAAATCTCCTGAGGTGGATTAATTTTCTTTATTTCTTTTGAAAATGCAGGCTGGTGTTCTGGGAGTTCTGGGTGCTTTTGAACTGGATGAACCACTGCCTTACCTTCTTCTTTTTTTGTTTCTTCTTTTATTTTTCCCTTCAAAAAAGATTCCTGAGGTGGGAAAGAATGCAAAACCTCTTCTTTTATAGGTGCAGGCTGGTGTTCTATTTGTTGTGTTTGTTCTTCAAATTTAAGAACTGGAGCCTTACCCTCGGGTGTATTATTTGTTTCTTCTTTTTCTTTTCCTTTTGAAAAAGATTCCTGAGATGATTGGGGATTTTCTACTTTTTCATTTCCAGATTCATTTAAAGAATTTGAAAGCGGACCACTCTCTGCTGTATTCTCTTGGGTATTTTTTTGAGAATTATATGAAGTATTATATGTAGTATTATATGTATTAGATTTCTGATTTTTGCCTTCCCATTTCTGATTTTCAGAAGTGCATTTCTGATTTTTGCCTTCCCATTTCTGATTTTNNATGGGAAGGCAAAAATCAGAAATGCACTTCTGAAAATCGGAAATGAATAAATTAGTTATCCTATAATGAATAACTGGATGTCCATAAGCCTGGCTTTTCATTCTTTCAATAAATCCTAATTTTTCTAATTTAACTGCTACCAATTCAGTTTGATTTTTTGTTAAATGAATTTCAGATTCCCATTCAGAATAGCTTTTATAAATCCACCCGAAATATTTTCCTTTGTCAATCCAATACATCAATTGAGAAAAGAATATAGATGCATTTATTAATGGAGTTATTTTTTTAGATTGAAAAAATGAAATTAAAATTTGAGGAATCACCAAGCATTTTGAATCGCCAGTGGAGTTTTTGATTAATTCTTGCCATTCTTCTTTTGAAATTATTGCAGGATTTTCTCGAGCGGAAATTACTTCTTTGAGTGATTTCATACTTGTCCTTTGTTATACAAAAGACGAAACCTGATTTTTTCATACTTGTCCTTTTTTAATGCTGGTAGCCAGGACAGGGTATGAAGCCTTTTTAACTACCAGCATTTTTTAAATAAATATATTAACTTGGGATTAATATAATATAAATAGTATTGAAGAACATTTTATTTGAAAATTATTTTTGCCTTATTAAATCCTCTTATATAAATAGTCTCGAGATTCCTGTAAATTGAAAAAATTGTTGTCGATTTATTGTTTTTTTAACAATCTTTTTTATACTAAATCTTATTAATAATATACAAAATATCTTTAAAAGATTCATAAAAAATTGTTATCATTTTATTGTTTTTTCATACCTACTATTTATAAGGTATAATTTATAAATAATCTCTATAATAATTTACAAATATTTCTACAAATTGTAAAGCATTTTTAAAAATATTTTTGCAGGGATTTATAAATTAATTAGCCAATTGCAAACTGAAAATAATTGTTCTTCACCATTTAAATTACAAGCGTTGTCTAATAAATTGTTCTCGAGTTGATTCCATATTTCCGATGCCATACTTATTGCGATTGCCGCACCAATAAAAAATGTTTTAGGATTTAAATTTTCTTCTCTAAAAGAAGTTTTAATTCTTGCTAATGCAGAAAATGCAGTTTTCCAATGTTCATCTGCGCCTGCAGGGTCAATTCCACCTTTTAATTCACCTAAAGCAATGTATTTATTCCCTTCGATTGATTTCTTTTTTCCTTTTCCATTAATCCTATAGTCACCATTTATTAAAATTAAATCAATATTTTTAGTAACGATTTTAAGAGTTGAATTAAATAAAAGAGTTCTGTTGTTTTCACCGTTTTTCCAATAAAATCCTTTTGTATGCGATTCAATATTTCTATCTTCTTCTTTTTTCTTTGCCCATATATATTTTTCTGAATCGAGCCAATAAAATTCAACATCATTTATATTCAAAGTTGCTACAAGTGCTCTCATAAATTTTACTTCTGCTAAATACCCCACAACATTACGCATCTGTCCTCCAAGAGAATCTCCTTTTACTAACAAATAACGAAAAATTAGTTCATCAACAAAATATTCTCCAGCAGGTTCAAGAAATTTTTCAATTAAATTATTTATTGCATTAACTTTGTCTTCATCTTTTAAATGTCCAATAGCTTTATCAGATAAGCCAGAAGCAGTTAACAAAGAATGATAAATCTCTTCCATTTTTAATAATTCAATGGGAGATTTTAACTTTGAAATTTTTGATTTAAGTGCTTTAGCTTCCAGAACCATCGGTGTAGCCCTCTTATTTTTTTCTAATGCTTGCGCAACAAAACCAGCCCTTACCGATTCGTAAGTTGTTTCTAAATCTTTTGAAGAAGTGAGGTGACTTTTGTAAGTGTAATTCATTATATTTTACTCCATTTATAAATGCATTTTCTTAATTCGTTCCTTCCGTGTTTTCCCATTTGTTGACTGCTATTTCCTTTTCCCTTTTCTAATATGTAAATATTGTCAACATTAAATCCGACTGTTTCTGCAAATTCACTTAATATTAAATCAACTGGAATAATTTCGCCTGCATACTGAACATTATCATTTACATAATAGACAGTACCACCTCTTCTCAAAGTTCTATGCATTTCGTAAATCAAAAAAGCGTGTTCATAAAAATAATGTCGAATCATTTTAATAATTCCATTATTATTTAATTTTTTTTCTTTCTTATATTCTTCTAATATCTCAAGAACTTCATTTAAGGCATTATTTTCAGTTCCCAATCTGTCCAGCATATTAAAAACATTTTCACCATATTGGGAAGTATAAAATTCTTTTAAATAAATTTTTCTACCATTTGATTCCACTGTGCTGGAAAGTAATGTTTGTCTTAAATTTCTAATTTCAATTTCATCTATTCCCAAATACACAAGTTCTAAAGCATATATTCTTGAATAATCATACCTGTTTACATATGGAGGTGAAGTTATTACCAAATCAAAAAAATTATTCTCGAGGCTGGGCAATATATTAAAAACATTACCAGAAATTAATTCGGTGTTTATATTTTCATTCTGGAAATCAATTCTTGAAGTTTCCTGTATGATATCATTTCTGATTATATTTAATTTTTCATTTAACGCATCTTTAAAAGTTGGAATATGGCCTTTATTAAAATCGCTACTTCCTTTTTTTGCTCGGGCATCCCATCTTAAACATTGACCATCTTTTCTTGTGTAACTTATTTTTTCCAAAATAGAAAAACAGGCAAAATTTATAATTTGTTTAACATTTAAATCAATATTCAGATTGCTAAAATAATATAAATATTTATTCAAGGCATTTTCATTATTCCTTGAGAATGCTTTTTCCGTAATCTTTATATGTTTATAATTTGTTTCTGGGTTTGTTTCTAAATTATTATAATCAAGGTTAACAATATTTTCAATTGCATCATTTAATATTGTGATATTTTCCAGATTTTCAAAAGCCAATCTTGTTTTAATTATAAATTCTCCAATTGGCAATAATTCAATTCCAACACTATTTATATTGTTTTCTTTTGATGTAAACAATGTTGTTCCAGACCCTGCGAATGGGTCGAGAATATTATTTATATTATTCCTGCCAAATTCATCTATTAAATACTGAACTAATTTAGATGCAAAGCCTTCTTTATATGGAAACCAGTTATATATAGGTGCTTTTTTATTATCTTGATTGCTTATAAGTTGTCTATTTAAATCAAAATTAGTTGTAATTATACTTTCATATTTATTTTCTAATTCGTCTCGAGATGTATTATGATTAATATTATTGGGCATATTTCAAAATAATTAATTGAATTGTTATAAAAAATTACTATTAATATGCACTAAATAATTTACTTAAAAACGGAAGTTAATTAATTACCTATTCTACATTTCGTATATAGCTTTTTAAATATTCATTTGAACCTATCTGAGAATAATCCTTTTTTGAATTAGTATAAATAAAAAACAATACAAGAAAAACAATTTCAACTGTTTTAAGACTTATTATAATAATTATAGGAATATTCATATAAAAGCATAGGAAATTAAATCTACTGAATAGATTATATAAATAATATAATAATATAATAATCCATACAATAAATATGAAAAAGCTTAACATCTGGTTAATTTTACTTACAGAAAATGAAAAATATTTTGGATTTACAGGTTCAAAAGATTCACGTTTTATAAGAATTTTTCTATATAGAGGTTCGTCAA
>PNBM01000176.1 GCA_003135995.1 Ignavibacteriota bacterium
CTAATTCTGCAAGATCTTTATTGGTAGCAGCAATTACTCTTGCATTCATTTGCAATAAAGTTTCTCCGCCAACTCTTTCAAAAATATGTTCCTGTAAAACCCGCAGAAGTTTTGCCTGTAAATTAATTGACATTTCAGAAATTTCATCAAGAAAAATTGTACCATCCTGTGCAAGTTCGAACTTCCCTCTCTTATCTTTGAAAGCATCCGTGAAAGCACCTTTCACATGACCGAATAATTCGCTTTCAAGTAAATTTTCAGGCAAAGCAGTACAATTTATGGCGACAAACGGAAGTTCTTTTGTAATCCCGCTTGAATGAATAATCTTTGCTATTAATTCTTTCCCTGTTCCGCTTTCACCCTGAATTAAAACTGTCACTCTCGTTGCTGAAGCCTGACCGATTTTTTTATAAATTTCTCGCATTACGGAAGATTTTCCGACAAGAGTATTATTAAGTTCATATTCTATGTTTTTCTGCGGCTCGATAGATTCAAGTCTTTTGCTGAGAGCCCGATTTTCAAGACTTCTTTGAATTGATATTTTCAGCCTGTTGATATCTACAGGTTTTTCAAGGTAATCATACGCACCTTTTTGCATCGAGGCAATCGTGGACTCCATATCATCGAAAGCTGTAATTATTATTACCTGTATGAATTCATCGAAGGATTTTATGGCTTTTAAAACTTCCAGACCATTCATATCCGGCATATTAATATCTGATATAACAAGGTCAGGATTTATTTTCTTGACCATTTCTATTCCTTTGATACCCCCCTCTGCAGAATATGTATCATAATTTAACTCATTTAAATACGATGAGAGAGTCTCACGGGTGGATTCATCATCATCGATAATAATTATTTTTGCCATAATGAATATTAATTATAATTTTAGAGGTAAAGTTATGTCAAATATAGTTTCTCCGGGTTGTGATGACATTAATTTTAAAGTTCCGGAGTGTTGTTCAATTATATTTTGCGATATAGGAAGACCCAAACCTGTACCCTGTGATTTCGAAGTAAAAAAAGGTTCGAAAAGTTTATCAGTATTTTGAATACCACACCCATTATCTTTAATATACAGATGTAAAGTGTTGTCTTTTTTATTTTCTGAACTAATTTCAATAATCCCCTGCTCTTTAACTGCGTCATATGAATTCAAAATCAGATTTAAAAAAACCTGTTTTAATTTTTCAGCATCACCTTTGATGGTAATATTACCGGTACTGTTAATAAATTTAATTTGTTTTTCATCGAATGAAGGTTTAAACTGCGCCGAAATATTTTCTATCAAATTAAATATGTTAAATTCGGAGTAAACTAATTCGGACTGACGCGAGAACAACAGCACTTCTTTTACAAGCCTGTCTAACCTGTTAACCTCTTTCTGAATAATTTGTAATCTTCTTTTTTTATTTTCCGGTAGTTCAAGAGATTCAAGTAGTATATCAGAATTTATTTTGATGGAATTTAAAGGATTTCTGATTTCGTGAGCTAATACAGCTGACATTCTTCCGATTGTTGCTAATCTTTCCGCTTTACGCAAAGCTTCCTCAGCTAATTTTCTGTGTTTAATTTCATTCAGCAGTTCAAGGTTTTTCGTGGAAAGTTCAGTTGTGCGCTCTTTTACACGTTGTTCCAGTTCATCATTTGCTTTTCTGAGGGCTTCGAGTAATTTGTGATTATAAGATAACTGCTTTTGCAAAGTCAGTTCAACGTTTGTTATCAGCGTCTTGTTATCGACTGGTTTTACAAGATATCCGAACGGCTCCGTTATTTTAGCCCTCTGGATAGTCTCTTCGCTTGAATCAGCCGTAAGGTAAATTACAGGAATGTCATATTGATTTTTAAGCAGTTTTACTATTTCAATACCATCGATGCTATCTTTCAAAAAGATGTCCATCAATATCAAATCAGGTTTATTTGCTTCAACAAGTTTTAAAGCAGTACTCGCATTAGCCGCAATAGGTAGCACATTATAATCACATCTTAAAAGATATTTTTGTAATACTGTTGCAGTCAGAACATCATCTTCCACAATAAGTATGTCGGCTTTTTTCATTTTGAATTCGGTTCGGTTTGATAATTAATTTTTACTTTTTAAATGACTATTTATTTTCTCCAATAAATTATTAAAATCAAAAGGTTTAACCACGTAATCATCCATTCCTGCTTTCTTAATCATATCAATCTCTTCCGCAGAAGAATGACCGGTTACGGCAATTATAGGAATTTTATTTTTTTTGTCTTTTTCGAGTCTTCTTATTTCCAGAGCTGCATCATATCCGTTTAATTCCGGCATTCCAATATCCATTAAAATTAAGTCGGGTTTTTCGGAAATAAATTTATTTATTACCTCCCCGCCTTCTTTTGCAGTTATAAAATCAAGATTATGCCTTTCAAGCATAATAGTCAGCAATTTTTGATTTAACATATTATCTTCTGCAATTAATATTTTATATTTTTTCCCTGATGATTTTGCCAATTTTTTCTTTGATTTTGGTTAGTTTTTAAAATAACTATAAATTTCCGATTTGATAAGGGAATTATTTATTCTTTTTGGTTCATCTTTAATCCGGATAATATTGCTAATGTTCATTAATTCATAAGTATTTTAAAAATACAACTACATTAATAAAACGCATAAGTGGCAATAATAGTTATCATTTCTGTATTTATTAATGACAAATTACTGACATTATTTGTAATTTTGCCGGTTTGTAATGATTCTAATTTCTTTGAACAAAATATTTCAGCTTTAAAAAACACTGCAATTCGATTATTAACGATTGGATTGAAATTTTTTCAGATTTTTTCTATCTTAAATGTTTGTAATATTTTTCAGAATTAAATAACTAATAGATTTTTAAAACATTACCTCTTGTTTTTAAATGAGAATCCGGAAAATCAGGATTCGGGGTTATGGTTAACGTAAGAAAGGATTTTTTTGAACAAAGTTTTATTTATTTCGTATTATTTTCCGCCTATGGGAATGGGAGGAGTGCAAAGAACACTTAAATTTGCAAAATATTTATTAAAATATGACTGGCAGCCGGTTATATTAACTGTAAATCCCCGAAAATATTTTGCTATCGATAAATACCTTCTTGATGAAGCAACAGACAGCGGCATCATAATCGAACGAACCGGAAAAAGAAAATTTAATACAAGTTCCATAGTTACAAGGATTCCAAAAGAAAGATTCAGATGGATAAGAAGCAGAATATCTCAATTATTTTTTATTCCCGATTCAAAAATCAGATGGAAAAAGAAAGCTTTAAAAAAAATAGATGAAATCTGGAATAAATATGGCGGGTTCGACCTGGTTTATGCAACAGCTCCGCCTTATACAGATTTTTTAATCGGTCAGGAAGTAAAGAAAAAATATAAAATCCCTTTAGTAATTGATTACAGAGATGCGTGGGTAGACAGCCCTGTTCTTAATTTTTATCCGACGCCCATCCATAAACAGGCGAATATTAAAAAAGAAAAAAAAGTAATAAAAGACGCAAATATTATTCTGACAACAAACAGGCGGGTTAAAGAACTTATCATTTCACGATACGGTAATATAGAATATAACGACGTAAAAATATTCCCTCACGGATTTGACAGTGAGGATTTCGAATTTGCTTTAACAAAAAAGCTGCCTCTTACGAATAAAATGAGGGTTACATATTCGGGAAGTTTTTATACACGAAATCCGAAATTTTATTTCCAGGCAATAAAGATTTTATTCGAAAAACATCCGGAGATAAAAGATAAAATCGAATTTTGTTTTCTTGGACTATTCACGCGCGAGCATATTAATATAGCAAAAAAATACGGAATTTATTCAAACCTGAATCTTCCGGGTTATATTAACCATCACGAATGCGTCAAATATATTCTGGCATCGGATGTACTGTTCTTACTTATAAGCAGAGGTGAGAATGAGGATGCTGCTATGCCGGGGAAGGTCGGTGAATATATCGGAAGCAAAAAAAATATTATCGCCTGCATTCCCGAAGGTGTCACGAAAAAAATTCTTGAAAAATATAATGCCATTAAATTCGTACCGGAAGAAAATCCTTATAAAATAGCAGATGCGATTTACGAATATTTTATAATGTTTGAGAATAATCAAATGCCCGTACCTGATGAGAAAATGATTGAAATGTATGACAGGAAAACTATGACCGCTGAACTCGCGAAAGAATTTAATTATCTGCTTGATGTTGAGTGATAATTTATTTAAACTATATTTCGCGGTTTCAGATTTCCGCATAAAACATTTTACGGATTTAAGATTTTATTCGAGTAGTAATTTCTGACTGTTAATGTTAAATTTAGTAAAAAAACATTAAGTTAAAATAAATATGAAAATCCTGATAGTAGGTAACGGGGGTCGTGAGGATGCAATTGCTCACGGAATTTATAATTCTCAGTCTTTCGACAAATCATCTAAAATATTTTCTACAATAGGTAGTCCCGGACTTAATAAAATTTCTGAACCGGTTGATATCAAGCCTGCAGATATTAATTCTCTGAAAAAATTTGCTTCCGAAGAAAAAATAGATTTCACCGTCGTCGGTCCTGAAATTCCATTATCAATGGGCATCGTCGATGAATTCAGGAAAAACGGTTTGAAAATTTTCGGACCTTCAAAAGCCGCATCGGAAATNNAATCAAGTAAAGCTTTTGCTAAAGATTTTATGCACAGATTTAACATCCCGACAGCTTCTTATAAAATTTTCGACGAAAGAAATAAAAATCAGATTAATGAATTTTTAGCGAATTCTAAATATCCTTTAGTAATCAAAGCCGATGGTCTTGCTGCAGGAAAAGGAGTAATTATTGCTGAAAATACAGATAAAGCAAAGTCAGCAGTAAAAGAAATTATTGAAGATAAGATTTTCGGCGAGTCAGGCAACAGGATTGTAATAGAGGACTTTCTTACCGGATTTGAACTTTCCGTTTTTGTGATAACGGATGGCAAGGATTATATTGTTTTACCTTTTTCCCAGGACCATAAAAAAATCGGCGAGGACGATACAGGTAAAAATACGGGCGGAATGGGAGCATACGCACCTGCAAATGATTTAATCGATGATGTTATTTATAACGAAATCAAGAATAAAATTATAGAGCCGACATTAAAAGGGATGAATGAATCCGGAAGGACTTATACGGGCTGTTTATATTTCGGACTTATGATTACAAACGACAAAAAGCCTTATGTAATAGAATACAATTGCCGTTTCGGCGACCCTGAAACACAGGCTGTAGTTCCGTTATTAAAATCCGATTTTCTTGAATTATTAATTTCCTCTTCGGATGGTAATATAACAAATTACATTTCGGAATTTTATGATAAATATTCCTGCTGTGTTGTCCTGTCATCCCTGGGATATCCGGATAAATATGAAACGGATAAAATCATTTATGGCCTTGATAATATTACATACGATTGTAATGTATATCATTCGGGAACAAAATTTTCCGTTAACGGAGAGATTCTCACGAATGGCGGGAGGGTTTTATCCGTAGTTTCGCTGAGTGATGTATCTATGGAAGATTCAATAACAAAATGTTATCAAAATGTCGGTGAAATAAATTTCAAAAATAAATATTTCAGGCGGGACATCGGGAAAAAATATATTGATTTAAAAAAAGTTTAAGCTATTTATATAACACATACGCATTTTCATATTACTTAAAATTTTAAATTTGAATATTCTTATTACAGGCGGTGCCGGCTTCATAGCTTCTCATATTGTCGATAAATATATCGCCGAAGGAAATCATGTTGTAGTTGTGGATAACCTTTCTGCAGGCAGTTTAAACAATTTAAATAAAAAAGCTGAATTTTATAATATAGATATTTATAAAAATCCTCTCGGGGAAATTATTCAGAAACACAAAATTGATGTTATATGCCATCATGCCGCACAAATTGATTTAAGGAAATCCATATCTGACCCGGTTTATGATGCGAGGATAAATATTGAAGGTTCTCTGAATTTATTTCAGGCTGCTTTGAAATCCGGCGTAAAGAAAATTATTTTTGCTTCATCCGGCGGTTCGATTTATGGAGAACAAAAAGAATTCCCGGCTCGTGAAAGCCATTCAAAAAATCCCATATCACCCTACGGAATATCAAAGTTAGCCATTGAAAAATATCTGAAATTTTATAAATTTCATTACGGAATTGAACATATTATTTTAAGATACAGCAATGTATACGGTCCCAGGCAAAGTTCAAAAGGTGATTGCGGTGTAATATCAGTATTCTGCAAACTATTAAACGAAAAAAAACAACCCGTATTAAACGGAGATGGAACGAATACAAGAGACTATCTGTACGTTCAGGATGTTGTTGAAGCAAATTTAAATGCACTGCACTACAACGGCTCTGCCATAGTTAATATATCTACTGCCGCGGAAACAAACCTTAACGAGTTATTTAAATTAATTAATGAGTCATACGGAAATATTGCAAAAGAAGTTCATGGAAATCCGATACCGGGAGAACAAAAAAGAAGTGTGCTCGATAACAGTAAAGCAAAGGAAATATTAAACTGGGCACCTGAATTTAATATAGAAAAAGGAATTGCAGAAACGTGCAAATGGTTTATAGAAAATTCAATAAATAAATCCGAATGATTATTTACCGCGAATTAGTTGATAAAATTCTTGCTAATGATAAAAGAAGCATATCCCGTGCAATCAGCCTTGTGGAAAATGAAGAAGCCGGCAGCACGGATTTATTAAAATTATTATTCAAATTCACGGGTAAAGCTTATCGAATCGGGATTACAGGTCCGCCGGGAGCCGGAAAATCTACTATTACAAATTGCCTTATTAAATTGCTATCAGATAACGGTTTTAACATTGGTGTTATTGCAGTTGACCCGACAAGCCCATTTACCGGCGGGGCATTGCTCGGTGACAGAGTGCGGATGGCTGACTCGGGAATGCTCGAAAGAGTATTTATACGTTCTATGGCTACGCGCGGAAGTCTTGGCGGATTATGTTCAAATATAGTTGAAGCAAGCGATATTTTCGATGCATCCGGTAAAGATTTTATCCTTATAGAAACTGTAGGAGTAGGACAATCGGAACTCGACATCGCTCAAACAGCTGATACAACAATAGTTGTTCTCGTTCCTGAATCAGGCGATTCTGTACAGGCGATGAAAGCAGGGTTGATGGAAATAGCCGATATCTTTGTAATTAACAAATCCGACAGAGCAGGAGCTGACTTGTTTATTTCCACGCTTAAAAATATTTTGAATCTCAGAGCTCCTGATAATGCTCATTTCAACGCGGAAGTATTAAAAACCATAGCTACAAAAAATGAAGGTATAGATTTATTACTTCGTGAAATATTACAACACAAAAAGCACCTGATTTCATCAGGTGAATTTTCAATAAACCGGAAAGAGCATTTAAAAAGAAAGATTATTGATTTGGTAAATACAAGATTATATATTGATTTCTGGAAAGAGCAAAAATTAACAAATCTTGAAGAAAATTTAGATTCAATTTATAACAAATCTACAGACCCGTTCTCGTTTATAGAAAAATTATTAATGAGCTAAAGCTCTGATAATGTTATATTCCAGTTCCTTAATATCAATCGGTTTTTCTAAAAAAGCAAAAATTTCAAGACCTTCGATAAGTTCTTTAGAATTTTTAAAAGAAGAAATTAATATAAATGGAATCTTCCTGCTAATATCTTTTAGTGTCGATGCTAACTCTATTCCGCTCAATTTTGGCATTAAATTATCTGATATTACGATATCAGGATTCTTATTTTTTATTAAATCCAATCCCATCATACCATCATTTGCTGAATCAACGATATAACCGCTTTCCGTAAAGTACATTTCAAGAGACTCTCTTGTTGACGGATCGTCATCAATAATCAGGATTCTTTTCAAGTTGTTTGTAATTTATTTAAATATAAAGCCCGCAATAATAAGGATTACAAGCACTCCTATGATAATGAAAAATTGTATATCAGATTTTTTTGTCAATTCACTTTGAATATCATTCATTTTAATTTTTATATTATTTATTTATTAAGTTGCAAATTTTGTGCAAAAAAAATCAATCAAAAAAGACCATAATTAATGTTATTTGCAATTTGTGAACTATGAAAATGAGAAAAAGAATTGCATTTTGAGAATGGATTAAATAATTCATCGCATTCCGGATAACGTTTATATTTAGACGATATCGGATTTTATCCAAAAGACTTTTTACTGTAAATTCCATTTCCTACTATCAAATACAATTAAGACTTAGCCTTTAAATTAAAAAAATTTTGGTAAGTCCGGTATTTTATTTTGTCAATTTAAAAAATGAAGAAACTAATTATAAAATATATGAACTTTAAATTATGGGAAAGTGTTCAAAAGACTTTACAATAAGTTCTACATTTTTAATAGTACTAAAGAAAAGGGGAGACTGAAATGAAAAAGAAATATACTATAATATTAATTGCAAGTTATTTAATATTATTTAACCTTTCCGGGTTCGCACAAAATTTAAATTTATCAAATAATATAATTCCGATTATACATTTTGGACAGGGAGACGCTGCTAAAGATTTGCTTTTTTCTTATAGTGTTGGTACGTATTCACCATTATCAGGTCAGACACAAATTATCGGTCCTTCAGTAGATGAAAAACTTTCTTCGGCTATAAATATCGGATTTAATTTTATGTATGATGGAGTCACCTATTCGCAATTTGCGGCATCATCGAACGGATGGATTGTTTTAGGTTTGCCGGGTTCTTTAACACCGGGACCTACAAACGATATGGCATCGACAACATTTAAACCTATATTAGCTCCGCTTTGGGATGACCTTGCGACTAATTCCGCTACCGGGCAAGTATCTTATCTGCTTAGCGGTATTGCTCCTAACAGAATTTTAACTGTCCAGTATCAGGATATGAACTGGTATTATGATTTTCCGATTAATCTGGCGAATTTTCAAATTAAACTTTATGAAACGAGCAATCAGATTCAGTTTGTATACGGTAATGTAGGCGGCTCTCCGGGAGTCAGTGCAAGTGCCACAATCGGTATTAACGATGCAACAGGCGGCTCGGGACATTTTATTAGTGTTACACCGGGTACTCCACCTACTATTTCAACAACAGTAGCAAATAATGGTATTTCTGATAACACAGGATTAAGTATGGGTGCGACATATACTTTTGCACCTGTAGGTTCATCAACTGTTTTTAATGGTAATCTTGTTCCGACCACAACAAATCAAAATGCAGCTTTTGTATCCGGAACAATTCCCTACTGGAGTTTTACAGGAACAGCGGGAAGAACATATAACTTAAGTTTATGTGCCGATGCTGAAGATTCATATTTAAGAATTTATGATTCGACGAATACAATTTTGCAATCTGCAAATGATAATGGTCCGTATTGCACCGGAGTCGCGGCTTCGATGGATTTTGCACCACCGGTTTCAGGCACATTTTATATCGTTGCTTCAGGTAATCCTTACAGTACACTATTGAACAGCAGTTCTCTTGCATATAAATATTCCGTAAATAATATGACTTATAGTTCGAGTACAACGGCACAGACCAATACTTCTGAGGCTGTAATGAACACAACTAACAACCAGATTTTAGATTTAAAAATAGTAATGGCAGGAACAAATTCAGCGTTAAAAGCTACANNTGCGACTACACTTCAATTCGGAGCAACCATTGCGGTACCAAACGGAACAATGACTTTCACGGGAAGTCGAACACTTTCACCCGGTACAAATTATTTCTGGCTTACTTATGATATAGTTAACAATGCAGCAGCACCAAACGTTGTTGATGCACAATTTACTTCTGTGACTGTCGGAGGAACTGTTCATACACCTACAGTTACAAATCCGGCAGGAGTCAGACAGGTATGGAATATTAATCACGGCGGTGGNNCGGTCAGGGAGATGATGATTATTTTCAAATTCCCGATATAGGTTTTGATTTTTATTTCTTCGGAACGGCATACAGGACAAATAATGTATACATTGGTTCAAACGGTTATATCACTTTCGGTGACGGCAATACAGATTATGTTTCTTACAAATTACCTGACCCGTTTGCACCATCAAATATGATTGCTCTTGCTGAAGCGGATTTAGATTGCTCGACTTCTATTTATGCCGATGCTCACGTTTATTATGGCGGAAATGCAAATCAGTTTGTTATCACCTGGGTTCATGCTCACGCAATTGGTGATGCGACAACGTATGTTTCTTTCCAGATAATTTTATTTCCAAACGGAAATGCTTCAAGTAATTCAACGTATATTAATCAATATAATGATGCCCTGTCAAGTGCCCTCGCAACAAATTCTATCGTTCATACTTGTTCAATAGGATTAAATAACGGAGACGGTTCTGAGGGAATGAATTACAGATACAATGGAACAAGAGGTCCAATGTATACAGGGATTGCCAGTCCGAATGGTGTCAATGCTCTTTCGCTTGGATATGGACCTAACACAGGTGCTTTGCCTGTTGAATTGTCATCTTTCTCATCCAACGTATCAGGCAGGACTGTTAATTTACTGTGGACAACTTCTTCGGAAATTAATAATAGCGGCTTTGATATTGAAAGACAAAGTTCTTCATCAAACAACCAGTTTACAGAATGGACTAAAATCGGATTTGTAAAGAGTCTTGGAACAAAGAATTCTCTTTCAAGATACAATTTTCAGGATAATAAACTTGATGTTGGTAAATATAATTACAGGTTGAAACAAATTGATGTAAATGGAAATTATAAATATTATACTTTAAATAATTCCGTGCAAATCGGATTACCGTCAAATTATAATATATCGCAAAACTATCCGAATCCTTTNNAGCGGAATATATTTTTACAGAATGATAGCAAATGCAAATAATCAAAATATTGTTTTAACCAAAAAAATGAGCTTGATAAAATAACTTTATAAAGTCCCCTCTTTTTTAAGTCCCCTCTTCAAGAGGGGATTTAGGGGTGTG
>PNBM01000048.1:0-212 GCA_003135995.1 Ignavibacteriota bacterium
AGCGGACAGATGGCACCGACGACTCTGGAAGGAATGAAAACAACAACATCACCATACGGAAGAGATGTATCTCTCGTAGGCTGGCCTATAAGGATGTCGGAGTTAATTGCACCGCTTAACGGAGCATATTATGTAACGCGTCAGTCAGTTCATACTGCAAACAATGTAAGGAAAACAAAGAAAGCGATTATGAACGGATTTAAATACCAGCA
>PNBM01000048.1:251-29033 GCA_003135995.1 Ignavibacteriota bacterium
CTGACTACTGACTACTGGCTACTATCTACTTTGAAATAATAATATTTTTAAAAAAATAACGAATTATAAAAATAAATTCGAACAAACTCGGATTGGAGAAAAAAAATGACCGAAGAAATAATAATAGCAGGATTTGGAGGACAGGGAGTATTATCGATGGGACAGACGCTGGGATATGCAGCAATGGTAGAGAAGAAGAACGTAACGTGGATGCCTTCATACGGACCTGAAATGCGCGGCGGAACGGCGAACTGCATAACGATAGTATCGGATGAAACAATCAGCTCTCCGATACTCTCGAGTTTCGACACGGCGATAATATTGAACCAGCCATCGATGGAAAAATTTGAAAGCAAAGTAAAACCGGGCGGACTAATAATTTACGAATCGACAAACATACTTCACGCCTCGGAGCGCACGGATATAGAGATTTACCCGATACCTGCGGCAGATGCGGCAAACAAGCTAAACAACGTGAAAGTAGCCAACATGGTTCTTCTCGGCGCATTTCTTGCAAAGAGACCGATAGTTCAAATCGACTCAATCATCGAGGCGTTAAAAAAAGTTTTACCGGAAAGATATCACAACCTGCTGCCTATGAACAAAGAAGCCCTGCTAAAAGGAAAAGAACTTATGGAAGAGGTAATTGCAAGTATAAAGAAATAGCTAATTCGTTTGAGATATAAAGAAATAAATTAATTTTTATGAATAATATCCGTGCATACGGAAAAGAGCAATATAAAAATATTATAACTGTGTTTTAAGATAATCTTTCCTTTTGTATTTATATAATCATTCAAAACAATTCTGCGATATAAAATTCAAATCATCACTGATAAGAAAACCCAAAAATATTTTTTCGAAATTTCTAAATAAAATTAAACTTTTTTATTTCAAGTTTTGTTCTGTAATTCAGTAATATTAATTTACATTAATTTACAAACAAATAATGCCGTTGGTGTTACCTTTCCTTAATTTGTTTGTGTGGAATAATTAAAATTTTAGAATTAAATGAAATTCAGAATTATTTATTCAATGCAAAACGAACTATACCAGGTACAAACAAAACAAATCTTTGCCAATTGGGAAACGTTAAAACATTATTTTTTTACTAATTCGAGGGGTGAATTAGTAAAATCAAAGGGCTTTTCAACTGCAAAGCAAGCAAAAGCGTGGGTCTGCTACAAGTACCCGGAACGGAAATTAATTGATTCCGATCAAAGTATAGCTTTTACCAATTAAAAATAGGGTAAATAAATTTTTTAACGAACAGGAGTTCTAAATTTCTATTCCTGAAAATTCAATTATTTATTTTCCTGAGCGTATTTATATGCTCTCATTATATCAATCACACCGCCTGATTTTGACAGTGATGAAAAAGAAACTTTCTGGCCTTCTTCTTTCACCTGGACTTTTAAACCTTCATATTTTCGAACTGAATTTACAAGAATAATTTTTAAATCAGCGGCTTTTAATTCCGGGAAAAATCCTTTTAAAATTGCCGCGACGCCTGAAGCTTCCGGTGCAGCCATGCTTGTTCCGCTTTCGGTTTTATATCCGCCTCCGGGTACAGTTGAATTGATTTCAACTCCGGGTGCAAAAAGATCTACAAGCTTTACGGAATAATTTGAAAAAGATGCCATCAGGTCAAAATTGCCGTTTAAATTATCAGGGTCTTTATCTTCATTCCAAATCTTCATCCATGTGCTCGCACCAACAACAATCAAATTAGAAAAATATTTCATCTTTCCGTTTTCAAGATAATATTTTGGAGGGTAATTATTTTTTTCGCCAATATCCAGACCTTCGTTTCCTGAAGCTACTACAAATAATACTCCTTTAGATTCGGCATATTTAATTGCTTCCGTGACATATTCTGAATTAGGAGAGAAATATTTTCCGGCTGACAAATTAATTATGCTTGCACCATTATCAACTGCATACCTGATTCCGTTGGCTACATCTTTGTCTCTTTCATCTCCTTCGTCCGGTACAACTCTCAGACACATAATCTTGGCGAATGGTGCCTGACCAATGCCTTTTTTATTTGCCGCAATGATTCCCGAAACGTGTGTTCCGTGTAATTCACCCTTAGTTTTAATATCATTATCACCGTAATTTTTTTCACTCAAATCTTTAGGGTCGTCGCCTATTAATGTGCCCGTGCTTGTTGTGTCAAATAACACATTCATTTTTACTTCATAATCTTTTCTTAAATCTTCAATACCGTTTTTATCTATATCGTATAACATTTTTATCATCAATATTGTATTTGCGGCATCTTTGTATTCATCTTTCAATGTAGAAGAAATTTCTTTCAGCTTGACAGGGTCAGTCGGATAATTTTTTTTCTGTAATACTTTTTCCGCATCGGCAAGTTGTTTGGTTGTTTCTTTCGCAAACTTTAGAATAGATTTTGTTTCATCGTATTTACTGTTATACTCGGCAAGTACTTTTTTATAATAACTGTCGCCGGCGGAAACATTTTCGTGTTTAAGTCTTTGCAATTCCCGCGTGGCTTCAAGATTAAGATTTGTAGCTTTACCCAGGAAATTCCAGCCGTGAATGTCATCAACATATCCGTTTCCGTCATCATCCACACCATCTTTCCCGTCTCTCTCAGATTTATTCACCCAGAAGTTATCTTTTAAATCGGGATGGTCTATATCAAAACCCGTATCCATTACTGCAACAATGATTGTGTCAGGGTGAGGAGCGGGGTTTAACGATTTTATATATTCATAAAACTCGAGTGTACTTGTTCCTTCGTATCCGTCTTTATCGGGGCTCAATTGCGCCCAGTCGGGAATATCGTTTTTATGAATAAAAGAATATATCTGTTTAAAATATTTAGTGTATATCGTGTATTCCGGGCTGTTAATGAATTTCTGATACGGGTCCGGAACGCTGTTGGAGTTTAAATTAAACGCGGAAAAAGTAATAGTAATAAATACTATTAAATAGGAAATCATTTTCTTATAAGGATTCATGATATCTGAATAAAATTATTTAATTATAATAACTTAAAACGCTTTATTAAAATATAAAATGCAATTAGTTCGTATAATGCTGCGGATGAGAGAAAAGAGATTTTAAATAATCATTCAAATTGTATTATATTAGTCTATTAAAATAGTTATTTTTATTGTTCAAAATACAAAATAAATGATTAAAGATTATAAAGATAAATATACGGGATATAAGGAAATCATCGATGATAAGTTAAACAATGTCTTTGAAAAAAATGTACCGGCAGAAATTTATGAACCGTTGATTTATATATTATCGGGAGGCGGAAAACGTATCAGACCGGTTTTACTTCTGTTTTCGTGTGAAGCGGTCGGCGGGAATTATATGGATGCCATCTATGCTGCCGTTTCAGTGGAAATGCTTCATAATTTCACATTGATTCATGATGATATTATGGATAATGCGGATAAGAGGAGAGGAAAAGAAACCATACATAAAAAGTGGAACAGGGATGTTGCAATTCTTTCCGGAGATGCACTTCTCGGTCTTGCATATAATACTCTTTTAAAAACAAAGTCGGAAAATATTCAGCAAATCACACAGGCTTTTACGGAAGGAATAATCGAAGTTTGTGAAGGACAGGGTTTTGATAAAGAATTTGAGGTAAAAGGAAATGTCAGTCCCGAAGAATATTTAATGATGATAAATAAAAAAACATCGCAATTGCTGGTAAGTTGTGCGAAAATAGGCGCTCTGATTGGAAACGCAGATGCGAATTCAATAAAATATTTAGTCAATTATGCCGAACACATAGGTCTTGCATTTCAAATTCAGGATGACCTACTCGATATAACAGCCGACGAAAAAAAATTCGGGAAGAAAATCGGAGGAGATTTAAGAGAAGGAAAAAAGACTTATTTGCTGTTAAAAGCTCTCGATGTTGTTGATGTGAAAAGGGATAAAATTATTTTGGAATCCATTTTAGCTAACAAAGGTTTAAAAGATGACGAGGATATTTTTAAAGTTAAAGAAATTTATAAAAGATATGATGTAATTGATTCAGCATTGAACGAAATTGAAAGATATACCGTAAAGGCGAATGAATATCTGAATGAATTGAAAAATAAAGAAGGTCGGGATTCACTCATTTGGTTTTCGGATATGCTGCTGAGCAGAAGCACTTAGATATATTTCTTGTAGCCGCAGGTCTAAGATTCCGATTTATCGGAACTTTAGCCTGCGAGAACAAATTTCGGATGAATTTTAATAACCGATTTATGCTTAAAATATTGTTGGTATCTACAAAGAACTTAGTATCAAACGCGAGAGTAAAAATTTTAAAAAGATTAATTAAGGGGAATAATTTCACAAAGTAAAAAACCTCACCCCTGGCCCCTCTCCTGAAAGGAGAGGGGGAATTTCATATAATGTATAAATGATAGAAAAAGAAGTTACGATTATAAATAAAGCAGGAATGCACACAAGACCTGCATCTACGATTGTAAAAATTGCGGCTAAATATAAGTCGGATTTTTTTATATCGAAAGATGATTTTGAAGTAAATGGGAAAAGTATAATAGGCGTTATGACGTTAGCCGCGGAACAGGGCTCAAAGTTAATGTTAAGATTCGAGGGTGATGACGAACAGGATTTTTCAAAAGAAATGGTAGATTTTTTCGAAAGGGGATTCGACGAACTTTAATTCATCTGATGAAAACAAAACTACTTTTTAATTCTTTTTTATTTATAATTCTTTTCTTGTATCGTGATTCTGCTACTTCCGGACAAACTACCGAATTTAATTTAAAAAACTTCCCGAATTCGTTTTATAATATTGTAAATTTACCCGATTCTTCTCTTTTATCCGTATATATTGCAATTTATACTGACGACGATGTAAATAATTTTTTTATCTTGCATAATAATAAAAACGAAAATTGTTTTTTAACTAATGAAAATTTTATTTACGCAAAAATTAAAACCGGAGAATATCCATTATTAAATTTCCATTTCCCTTTCCTTTCAATAAAATATAACGTTATTCCGTATCTTTACCCGGGTTTCATAATAAAAATGTTTTATATACTCAATAAAATCAAATTCAGTCCGAGAATATCCGATGCTATGCGAAACAATGAGGAGCAATTAAAATATAAAAGAAGAGGATGGTCGAATGTAGAATCTTCGCCTCACCTGCTGGGTATTGCTATGGACCTGAGTTATTTTACGCGTTGGGAAAGGGATGAAGTGAAGAAATTATCGGCTTCGCTCGGCATTCATTTCCTTGAACACGGCGGGAGAGGTAATCATCACATTCATCTGCAGGACGAAGAAGTCTGGTCGGATATTAAAGATTTCGAAGCAAACAGACTTTCCGATACGTTAAATAAATATATTAAAATAAATAATACAATATTAAAACCATATTTTGTAAAGACAGGAAACGAAAAATCCGGAGACGATATTAAATTTTATTTTTATTCCGACAGAAATGAAATTATCAAAATAGAAATCGAAAATTTATTCGGACAGAAACGGGCATCCATTTCCGCAGGTGTATTCGAACCGGGTAATCACACAATGTTTATTCATAAAGATTTTCTGAAGAAAGGAACTTATATTATAAAATATTTCCGGAATAATATTTTTTATAGGGAAGAATGTGTTTTTATGAATTGATATTTCTGACGCAGAATTTTTTTAATTAATGATCTTTTCTGAGTTTTTGTAGTATAGCACTTATTAATTTGCACTCCTCTTTGTTTCAAAAAAACTTTTCAGCATCGAACCGCATTCAAAATCAAGTATTCCGCCGAACACTTTGCACCTGTGGTTTAAAGATTTATTGTTACTGATATTTATTACGCTTCCGCACGCCCCGCTTTTCAAATCAAATGCGCCGAAATACAAATTATCTATTTTCGACAAGACTATTGCACCCGCACACATCGCACAGGGTTCAAGCGTTACGTAAAGTGAACATCCTTTTAATATTTTTGAATCGAGAAAATCCGAAGCAGAAGTAATAGCAAGAATTTCGCAGTGCGCAGTCGGGTCTTTCAGGGTTTCCACGCGGTTGTGGGCTTTTGCGATAATTCTGTTCTGATAAACAATAACACATCCAATAGGTATTTCTTTGTTCTCGTAAGCTTTCTCAGCCTCCCTTAATGCCTGTTTCATAAAATTTTCGTGAACGGTCATAATGCATTAATTTTTATTGTACGGGGTTTTCAATAATTTTATTTCTTCTCTTTAGTAATTCGCTGAATGTGAAAAATTTATAACCGCGCTTTTTAAGATTATGAACTTCCTTTACATAATTCCAGAAATCATCATCAGAAAAATTCACAAGATATATCTGGCTTCTGTTTCCGCTGTTAGTTCTTTTCAAAATGTTCGTGAAAAGGTCATAAATTTTCTTCTTATCATTTTCATTCGTATTGAATTTAATCAAAATCGTATCCTTGAAGGCTTTTAAATTATATTTCTGAAATTCATCTATAATTTCGTTTTCATATTTATATTGCATTTTCGGATTCGACATAATAACTCCCCCTGCTTTATCATATTCATAACAAATTGATCGTACTTTTGTTTTCCAGTCTTTTTCGTTCATATCAGTTTTAAACTCGGGCGTAATATCTTCGGGGGTGCCGATGTCTGCTCTGACAAGGTAATCACGCTTTGACTCGATTACGAGAGTCTGAATGTCCGGTTTGTCTATGTTATCAGGCAATATCATAGAATATTTTTCTGTGCAATTTAAAATCTTTTCAAGTTGTGAGCGCGATAAATTATCTATCTTATCGAGTATTATGCAGATGTCGGCGGTTTCGCGTTTTATTTTGTCAGAATAGACAAAATTTATTTTAGCAAGAATTTTTTTTGAAGAATCCGCGGAATGATAAATGTTCATTGCCTGATTGTTGGTCTTGGGGTCTTCGTAAGTTATATTATCAAAGTTAAGGCTTCTCAGGAAAATGCTTATATCGAGGTCTAACTCTGCAAACGGAAAATCTTTAGGCAGTGAAACTTCTTTGTTAAACCACATTACACCGGATGCAGCTATAATTTTATGCTCGGGTTGTTTAGGATTTTTTATTTCTTTTTTAGGCTTTTCTTTTTTTGTTTTTTCCTGAACCGGTTTATCCGATATTTCGCGTATCCAGTCGTTTTTAATTCCATACCTGAACATTATAGAATCTATTTCCGCAGGAATGAGCTTTTTCAATGCATCTGTAGAAAGCTGACTTGAAGCAGATAATTCCTGTTTTGATTCAATTTTTACATTTTCATTTTTGTGAACCTTAATCTTAACAAAAAAAAGAATCGCACTTGCCAAAACAAGAATTATTAACGCAGTGATTTTTATTTTTAAAGGATTAAACATAAAATTAAATAAATAGTATTATTAAATAATAAACTATTCTAACATCTTCTTTTCCCCAATCCTTGTAGGAGAGGGGTAGGGGAGAGGTTGAAAATTTACCGCCGTTGTTGGTGTTAGCATGTTATTTATGCGTCACCAACAACATTTAAATCAAACATTTGTACCCGAAATATCTGAATTAGACATCTCTTCACGGATTTTCAAAAAAATATCCCCGGCATTTTCTATTTTATCATAACTGAGAGTCGAAATNNTTTCTTTCCTTGCACCGATTAGCGTGCAACTTACACCATCGATTGAATTAATAAGAAGAACGGATTTTTGTGAAAGCGTTAAATTATGATATTTGCTGCCACAAATATCATTAATAATACTATGAAAAAAATGATTTCTTTTGTTTGCAAAATTTTTATAATACCCGGAAACTGCATTAATTATATTAAAAATTTCCTGCATATAGTTGTTAAAACTCTCGAGAGAATAATCATCGGAAATATGTTCATCAAAATATTCCACAAGATAATCAATTCTCGGAGAAAAATAATGTTCAATAAAATCATTAAAATTTTCTATAGAACCAAATGATTTCCAGTTCTCATCTATTACTTTACCAAAAGTCAGCAGCGATTCGAGAATCTTAAAATCATCACCGGGAATATTTATGTTTGCAAGTTTTTCTTTGAGTAAATCATCTTCGAGCAAAAGAACATACTGCAGTTTTTTAGAAATATCGCCTTCAGTTATTTCGGATAATTCAAAATCGGCAAGCCTGACAAGACCCTTGGATGTAATAGCATTCAGCGGACGATTGATTAATACATTAATTCCTTTTTCCTTTGCGAGTTCCAGAACGGTTTTTGTATCATTCATTTGATTCTTTTCAAACAAGGCGCCTGATTCGATAAGATTAAAAGGAAGTTCAATAAATTTAAAATGCTCACCATAACCGCACTTATCAACGATTTCAAGAATTCTTTCGAGCGAAGTAAAATTATATTTATTAGACCTTGAGATAAATGTATTGGAAGATATTCCATAATAATGAATTTTCCCGCTCTTAACTTTTTCTTCAAGAAATTCAAAAGCTTTTTTTATCCTGATATAATATTCGTCCTGTGATATATCTTTATCGAGGTGATTATCGCTTGCCCAGGTCAGATAATATTCCGGATTATGAAGCAAATAAACATCTATATAACCTCCTTCATCACTCTGGTTAAGTCTGAACAACTGTCTGTTTATCTGGTCTTCGAGGAAATCCGGACTGATGCAGTGCCACAAGCCATCGCTTAATTCAACAACTTTTGAAAAAGGATTTCCCTGTTCTTTTTTTTTAGATGCGAATTTATAATTTTGTCCCTGTATGTATCCGCCCTTGGTTACTAATGTAATATTTTCTCTTTTAATTTTTTCAGAACTTAACAGGTCGGATAATACATTCCCAATTAATATTTCACTTCTCCCGTCGGAATAGTTCGATGAAGTATCTATCATCGAGAATCCGTTTAGCAATGCTTTGGTCAAAGAATCATAATGTTCCTGAACCCTCTCGTCTATTCTATATCCCCCGAAACCAACTTTAAAAAATCCCATTTCTTTATCTAAAAATTTATTATTCTGTCTCTAATTAATTTATTATTATCATATCCACATTTTAAAAGTTCGAAAGTTCGAAGGTTCAAAAGTTCAAAGGTTCGAAGGTTTGAAAGTTCGAAGGTTCGAAAGTTTGAAGGTTTAAAGATTCACCCTTCTAACTTCTAACTTCTAAATTCTAACTTCTAACTTCTAACTTTTTAACCTTCTAACTTTATAACTTTACAAACTTTATAACTTTACAAACTTGGTTTAGTCGTCCGCTTTCGTTTCGACTTCCAGAATCTTATATCCTTTAAGTGTATCCTGCAGGGCGAAACCCAATCCTATTGCGATTAACAACATGCCTAAGGAGAACGCAGCAAGTATTAAATATTTCGTGATAAATATTGCTACAAAAATTTCTATACCAATAAGAAGCGAAGTAAAAATAAACATAAATAATCCCAAAACGTAGCATAATATTACATTTCTTACGAGCTTCATTCGGTAAAGTGAAACTTTGATTTGCTTTTGTATACTGTAAAATCTTGATGATTCAAAATATTCAAGCTCTTTACCGTCACGTATTTTTGCGAAGTATCTCCTTTTCTCATCATTAAGAAGTCTTAAACGATTTGAAATAGCAGTATTTTTCCCGTTGATTCCGAGCAGCAGCAATCCGCACGCCGATATCATAACAGCCGGCGCCAGCATCAACTGAATTGTCTTAATTAGTAATTCTGTATCCATAATAACAAAATTAACGATTTAATTATGAAGATTAAATTGAAATAATTTAAGTTTAAATACTGAACTTATAATTGAAAAAACAAATCTATTTAAAGGAATATAAATTGAATTTCTTAAAACATCTTTAATTCATATTTTATATGATAAAATTTAAAAATTATAACCGGAGAATATTATGGAGTTTCAAAATTTAATAAATGGCGTATGGAAAAATTCTGCAAGCGGAAAATTCAGTGAAAACAGGAATCCTGCAAACTGGAATGATGACTTAATCGGAATGTTCCCGCTTTCAACAGAAGCAGATGTTAATGAAGCAGTTGATGCGGCAAAAGAGGCATTTAAAAAATGGCGTTTGGTTCCCGCTCCTAAGCGCGGAGATGTATTAAAAGTAGTTGGTGATATTATGGTTGAGCGTAAAGATGAAATTGCATTTGAAATGACGCGCGAAATGGGAAAAGTTATTGCTGAAACAAAAGGTGATACGCAGGAAGGCATTGACACCGCATTTTACGCGGCGTCGGAAGGAAGAAGATTATTCGGATACAATGCACCGAGCGAACTTTATAATAAAATGAATCTGAGTTTCAGAATTCCAATCGGTGTGGGTGGAATAATAACTCCGTGGAATTTCCCGATGGCAATTCCGACATGGAAAATATTTCCTGCACTCGTTTGCGGAAATACAGTTGTTTTCAAACCCGCTGAATTAACTCCGAAAACAGCTAACACACTTGTTCATATTATCGACGAAGCGATGAGAATAGTTTTAGGAAAAGATTATATTCCCGGCGTGATTAATCTTGTTCACGGAAAAGGAAGTGTAGTAGGTGAATGTTTATTGGCAAATAAGAATGTTGATTTGATTTCATTCACAGGCTCTACGTTGGTCGGAAGAAGAATTAATGAAGTCGGCGGAAGAGAATTGAAACGCGTTTCTCTCGAACTCGGCGGCAAGAATGCACAGATAGTAATGGATGACGCAAATATGGATTTAGCGCTGGATGCTGTTCTCTGGGGAGCGTTCGGAACTACAGGACAAAGATGCACAGCAACTTCAAGACTTATTTTACATAAAAATATTCACGATAAGTTCATTGAAAAATTACTGGAAAGAGTAAAGAAATTAAAACTTGGTTATGGAAATGAAAAAGGAGTTGATGTCGGACCTTGTGTAAGCGAATCGCAGAGAGAAACGGTTGATGAATATGTTAAAATCGGTTTGAATGAGGATAAAGCAAAAATGATTACAGGCGGCGAAAAAGCTACTGAAGGAAATTTAGCAAAAGGATGGTTTTATAAACCGACAATTTTCACAGACGTTACACCTGATATGAGAATTGCTAAAGAAGAAATTTTCGGACCTGTGCTTTCGGTTTTGAAATGCAACGACCTCGATGAAGGAGTTAAGATTCTGAACGGAACCGAATACGGACTTTCATCGAGTATATTTACAAATAATGTTAATGATGCTTTCAGAGCAGTCCGCGATATTGAAGCGGGAATAACTTATATAAACGGTGCAACAATCGGAGCTGAAGCCCACATGCCGTTTGGCGGAGTAAAAGCTACAGGCAACGGACATCGCGAAGGCGGCTGGACGGTTTATGATTTTTATTCAGAATGGAAAGCAGTTTATATAGACTATTCGGGAAAACTGCAAAGAGCACAGATAGACAACTATTAATGTTAAATGTTAAATGTTAAANNGCAAAATTACTCAACGTATTGAGCAAAATACTAAAAGAAATGAACAATTAACATAATTTGTTGTTTTTAAGAATTTTATTTATAATTTTTATGTCAAACATATTCAAATTAATCATTAGTATCATCATTTGTGAAGGTGTCGGGATTGTTGCGGGGATAGCTACGAGCAAATCCATTGGTGACTGGTACCAGTTCCTTAACAAACCTTCTTTTAATCCGCCGGGATGGATTTTCGGACCTGTATGGACNNTACTTTATTTAATGATGGGTATAGCATTTTTTCTTGTCTGGAAAGAAGGTCTGGATATTCCCGGAGTAAAAACTGCAATGATATTTTTCATTATTCACCTTTTGCTGAATGGTCTCTGGTCTTTTGTCTTCTTTTTGTGGCGTTCACCCGGTCCGGCTTTTATTGTCATCATTGCACTCTGGATTATGATTTTTATTTGCATAATTCTATTTAACAAAATCAGCGTTACCGCTTCATTGCTACTGGTTCCTTATTTACTCTGGGTGAGCTTTGCTTCTGTTTTAAATTTCAACATCTGGAAATTGAATTAAATATTCCAATATTCACTTATCCCTTCTTCATTGANNTAAGGTATTTTTTAAAATGAATCGTTTAATAATTTTAAATATATTTTTATCGCTGTTTATTTATTCATCATGCTCGGATTCGATTGTTTCTTCATTTAAAAAAGAATTAAAAGAGTCCGATAAAATAAAAATCTATTTTTATAAAACCGACACTTCAAAACCGGGAAAGTTCGAATCAATTGTTAATATCGATGACAAGAACGAAATTCAGAATTTTATAAATTGTATTTCCGAACAGGACGCACCATTTTACAAATGCGGATTTACAGGCTCGATTGAGTTCTTCAAAAACAACCTGAGTTTAATTAACATGGAATTTAATGTTCAGCCTGCCTGCAGGCACATTATTTTTAAATTCAGGGATACAATGTTCTCAAAAGATATAACGGACGACGGGATAAAATTAATTAATCAATATTACGAAAAAACCAAAACTTATTAATTTATGAAAAATTTACTGGTGGTACTGATGCTGGCGATTTCCATTAATATTTTTGCACAGGACAGTGATTCATTGTTCAACAAAGGCATGGAGCTGATGCAAAACAAAAAATATGTAGAGTCTATAACATATTTTAAAAAACATCTGCAAAACAATCCTAACGATATCTTAGCCTATGATGCAATCGGCGCCACTTATGTGGAAATGAAATTATATGACCGTGCGATGGAAAATTTTGAAAAATCGATTGCGATAGATTCAAACAATGCAATGGGATATTCGAGCAGGGGTGCAATGTATTTACTTTTTAATCAAAAAGACAAAGCCGAAAAGGATTTGGTAAAATCTCTTGAATTAAATCCAAAAAATATTACAGCTTATATATCGCTTGCGGCTGTTTATATTACATCCGACAGATCTGAAAAAGGATTTGAAATCTTCGATAAAGCCCTCGAGGTCGATCCAAACGCCGTTGATGTCTATACAAACAGAGCCGCCGTATATCTCAACAATGATGAGTATGAAAAAGCATTAAGTGATGTAAATAAAACAATTGAGCTTCAACCGAATGTTGCAAAAAATTATTATTTCCGGGGTACAATTTATAAAGATATGAAATTGTATGACAAATCGATGAAAGATTATGATAAAGCAATGCAGCTTGACCCGAATGACGGTGATTTATATGTCAGAAGAGGTATTCTGTATCTTAAATTAGAGAATTATAAAAAAGCTGTAGATGATATGGAATACGGGTATAAATTAAGTCCGGAATTAAAAGAGCAGACAGCTGATTATTATAAAGAAGCAGTCGATAAATTAAAAATTAAGAATTAAGAATTAAAAATTAAAAGCCTGTTAATTAAAATGTGGGAAGGTTCTTAAATATTAATTAATTTTATTATGAGACATCTTATTTTTTTTATTATAGTTATTACTTTTGTTTCTTGCGGGAAAAAGCAGGACGAAGTCGAAATAAAAAAGTTGGACGATAAAAAAACTGTGAATGTTCCCGATACTTCCCATACATCAAAACAGGAAACAAAAGAAATAAAATCAGCAGGAAATAATGAAATTAAAAAAATAAGTTCGAAGGAAGCAAAGTCTAACATTAATCAGAATGCAGTTGTTACAGGATATGTAGCGGATGTTGCAATAAGAGAGAAAGTTGCATACCTTAATTTTGATTACAAGTTTCCGAAAAACACATTCACAGGTGTGATTTTCAAAGAAAAGTTTAAAGTGTTTGGTGACCTGTCAATTTATAAAAATAAAACCGTTGAAATAAACGGAGTTATAACGGAATACGGCAAGAAACCGCAGATAATTTTAAATTCGATTTCGCAAATAAAAATAGTTAAATGATATGAAAAAATGCGGTTATGTAGCATTAATCGGACAGCCGAACGCAGGAAAATCAACACTGATGAACACTTTACTGAACTATGATCTGTCAATCGTAAATCCGAAAGTTCAAACAACAAGAAATAAAATTATAGGCGTCCTTTCCGAAGATGATTACCAGGTAGTTTTTATTGATACGCCGGGAATTTTCGAACCTAAAACAGAACTGCAAAGATTCATGTTCGAAGAACTGAGGTCTTCTTTTAATGAAGCAGATATTATACTGATTTTAATTGACGGCTCAAAATTCAACCATACAAACGAAGAAAAATTCCGAACATTATTCAGCAAAGAATTGAATAATAAAAAAATAATAGTAGCCTTCAATAAAATAGATATAATCGAACAGTCTAAAACGGAAGAGATTATCGCTAACCTGAAATCCGATTTCGGATACGATACAATTGTTCCGGTTTCCGCATTGATAAAATTCAATACGGATGTATTAAAAAAGTTAATTGTAAATAGTCTTCCGGAATCCGAATTTTATTTTGACGAAGAAACATTATCCGATAAGCCGGAAAAATTTTTCATATCCGAAATCATACGCGAAAAAATACTTGAGTTGTATGCTGAGGAAATTCCTTATAGTGTCTTTGTTGATATAAGGGAATTCAAGGAAAGAGAAAACGGGAAAGATTATATCAATGCAGATATCATTCTCGAAAGAGATTCACAAAAGAAAATATTAATAGGCAGAGGCGGAAAGATGATAAAAATTCTCGGGCAGAAAGCACGAACCGAAATAGAAAAATTCCGCGGAAGGGAAGTTTATCTGAATTTATTTGTTAAGATAAGAAAAGACTGGCGTAAAGATAAAAAGTTTTTAAAAGAAAATTTTACTTAATATTTTTAATTATATGGAAAGCAAAGACTTTGTCGTTCCGTTCGATAAAAAAATCGGTTTAAAAAACTATGACCCGGGTTATACAGGTGACTTCAAACACAGGAAAGAAGCAAAAAAGAAACTTAAGGATGATATAAAAAAATTAGCGCAATTGCAGGATGTGCTGTATGCGTCAAATACATATGGACTATTAATTATTATTCAGGCTCTCGATGCCGCAGGTAAAGATAGTGTAATAAAACACGTAATGTCCGGTGTTAATCCCCAGGGATGCAACGTGTTGAGCTTTAAAGCACCGTCTACCGAAGAACTGAATCATGATTATTTATGGAGATGTGTCAGATCACTTCCTGAAAAAGGAATGATTGGAATTTTCAACCGCTCTTATTATGAAGAAGTTATTGTAACGAAAGTTCACCCGGAGCTGCTCGATAAGGAAAAATTACCGCCGTACAAAGATTTAAAATCCCTGATAGCCGAAAGGTTTGAAGAAATAAATCACCTTGAAAAATATCTTATAAAAAACGGAATAATATTACTTAAATTTTTTCTTAACGTTTCAAAGAAAGAGCAGAAGAACAGGTTTTTAAAAAGAATCACCCAACCCGAAAAAAACTGGAAGTTCTCGTTGGCTGATGTTAAAGAACGGGGACACTGGGATGATTATTTAAAAGCATTTGAAGAAGTGTTCAACAATACAAGCACTAAAAATGCACCCTGGCATATCATTCCGGCTGATAATAAATGGTTTACTCATACAGTCATAGCTGATATTATAGTAAGAAAGCTGAAAGAACTGAATTTAAAATATCCCGAAGTGTCGGAAGAGCATAAAAAGGAAATTTTAAAAGTTAAAGAAATTTTAGAAGCAGAATAGCATATTCAATTTTAAATTTTAAATTATAAATTAAGAGCTTTTAACATCACTAAACTAAAATTTATAAAATCTACAACTCTTTAATCCTACGAATTTTATAAATTTTACGAATTTTTAATTTTACAAATTTATTTAATATATTTAAACTCGTGTCCTGATTTTAATTGCAATAAAAATTCATAAATTAATTTAATCGCACTATCCACATCATCTTTATGCACGGTTTCAACTGTAGTATGCATATATCTCAGCGGAACAGAGACAAGAGCGGAAGCCACTCCCGCGCCCGAATATGCAAACGCATCGGTATCGGTTCCCGTGCTTCTTGAAACCGCATCACGCTGGAACGGAATTTTTTTTCTGGTTGCCGTATTGATTAACATTTCAAGAACATTATTATGAACGGCTGGTCCGTATGTTAACACGGCGCCTTTTCCGCAGGTTGTGTCGCCGTCTTTTTTCTTCTCATACATCGGCGGACGTGAATCGTGACAAACATCTGTGACTATAGCTACGTCAGGCTTAATTCTGTTTGCAATCATTTGTGCTGCCCTGAGCCCGATTTCCTCCTGTACGGAATTCACGATATATAAACCGAAGTTTAATTTCTTTTTATTTTCCTTTAACATTCGTGCAACTTCTGCAATTACGAATCCACCCATTCGATTATCAAGAGCCCTGCCGACAATAAAATCATTATTCAGAATAAACATTTCATCATCAAAAGTTGCTACGCTGCCGATGTGTATTCCAAGCTTCTCGACTTCTTTTTTTGAATTGCATCCGCAGTCAAGAAAAATATTTTTCATAGTAGGAGTTTCTTCATTTTTTAAATCCCTCACGTGGATTGCAGGCCATCCGAAAATTGCTTTAACGATTCCGTTCTTGGTATGTATGTTTACTCTTTTTGAGGGAGCAATCTGATGGTCTGAACCGCCGTTGCGTTTCAGGTAAATAAATCCTTCATCGGTGATATATCCGACGTACCAGGATATTTCATCGGCGTGAGCTTCTATGACTACTTTGTATGTAGCGGAAGGATTAATAACTCCGACAACTGTTCCGTAAGTGTCGCTTATATATTCATCTATATAAGGTTTAAGATATTCGAGCCATAATTTTTGCCCGGGAGTTTCGTACCCGGTTGGCGAAGCATTGTTTAAATAGCGCTCAAGAAAATCCATACTTTCTTTTCTCATCATTTTTATTTTTATATTAAAAAATTAACGAATTCATCCGCTGTAATGGCACCAATATAATAATTAAAATCAATATTGCCGATTGCTTTTTTTACTTCATCTTCTTTGAAGTGCTTTCCTATAAGGGGTTTCTCGATATCGTCGAGTTCACCAGAGCCGAGAAAATCACCATATATTTTAATATTCCGGATTATCCCGTCTTTAACTTCTATTCGTGCATCTATCTGACCGAAATCAAAACGATTTTTTTTCTGAATGTTGAATTCCGGTGACCTTCCGAAATTCCAGTCCCAGCTTCTGTATTTTTCATTTGAAAGCTTGTAAACTTTTTCCCATTCCTCTTCACTCAGTTCTACTATAGGAATATTCTCATAATCCTTAAATATAAATTTTGTAATTATTTCCTTAAATTCTTCTATACTCATTTCGGTTTTCAAAAACTCCGAAATATTAGCCACACGGCTTCGGATTGATTTTATTCCTTTGCTCTCAATCTTGTCCGTTTTCACATTCAGTGCCTGCACGACATCTTCGAGATGCGAATCGAACAAAAGTGTTCCGNNCAACATTGCCCTCATATTTGTGAATTGTGCGTTACCCGATATTTTTCTTCCTTCGACTACGATATCATTTCTTCCCGTTAGCTCAGCGTTCACTCCCATTGCAACGAGCGCGTCCCTGACAGGTTGTGTAAATTTTTCAAAATTATGAATACTGTCTGATGTATGTTTCTGAATAAAACTAAAATTTAAATTTCCTTTATCATGATAAACCGCACCGCCGCCCGATATTCTGCGCACAACCCTGATATTATTTTCTTTCACATAATCGTAATTAATTTCTTCGAGAGTGCATTGATGTTTTCCGATTATGATAGAAGGATCATTAATATAAAAAAGCAAATAATTTTCATTTTCCACATCAAAATTACGCACACAATATTCTTCAAGTGCCAGGTTTACCGAGGCATCGTGTATATCTTTGTTGCTGATTAATTTCATAAATTAAAACAATAAATTATAGAGGTAATTTTATAAAAAATTTTGTTCCGATTTTTTCATCACTTTTAAAATAAACTTTTCCTTTCAGGTATCTCTCTCCGAGCAGCTTCATCCCGTATGTACCAAGACCTCTGTTATTTCCTTTAGTCGAAAATGACCTCATAAAAATCTGCATCTGTACATCCTTCGGTATAAATGTAGTATTGTGAACCCAGAATACAACGTCATTATCATCACTTTCACAGCCAATAGTCACTTTACCTTTTTCAGGTGTTGCCTCCAATGCGTTTTTTAACATATTCACCAAAACTCTTTTCAAAATCAATACATCCGTAGTAAATGTAAGATTGCTTGAGTTCTTATCTATCATTACGATTTTTTCCCGGGCAAATTCATTATGCATAATATTCATCACGAGTTCATTCAGAAGTTCGTGAGTAAATATTGCATTACGTTTAACACTTAGTTCATTGTTCTCCGCCGCAAGTAATTCCCGCTGAGCAAGTATTTCGTCTATCAGGTCTTTGCTCGTGTTACCGGCAAGTTCGACAAACTCCCTGAGCTTATTAGTTTCCTGCACATCTTTCATTATTTCAAGAATACTATTCAGACTTCCCGCGGTATTTATAATGTCGTGAAAAAATATCCTTTCAAGAGCTTTTCTTCTCTTTTCGTTGCTTATGTCATTGAGAGATAAAATTGTATATTCTTTTTTTTCGATATAAATTGGCGAAGCAGTTACCATTAAATCGAAAGATACTTCATTTCCATTTATTACAGATGTAATCCTGCATTCATCCGTCACTTTAATTCTTTCTCTCTGGCATTTCAAAATTGTGCGTACAGCCCCGCAAAATTTACAACTCTCTGAAGTACCGCAGCCACCTTCTTCTTCTTTGGAATGAATGCATCCGATAGCTTCTCCCGTTCTTTGACCGAGCAATTCTTCAATAGAATTTACATTAAGCGTATTCATAAGAGCTTTGTTCGAATAAATTATCTGCCTTTCAGGGTTAAGAATTGCTACTACGTACGGTAAAGCATTTAAAAACTCCTTTATACTATTTAATGATCTGAAAAGATGATAATCTTTCGCAAGAATATCCTCATCAGCTCTTTCTTCAGATGCAAATTTTGACGGCATAAATTAAAATTGTAAAAATATTCAAAAAAGTTAGCTATATCACAAGTTTTAATCAACAGAATTATTTAGATTGAAGTAAATATAATATTTATTAAACAAAAGATTGTGTTATAAGGTTTTGAGTTAGCGAAGTTAACTTTTTGTTACTTCGTTCATCTTGCGGACTATTCTGATAACAATCCACCTTGGGGCGCGGCGGGAGAAAAAAGCGAGAAGTTTATTTACAAATCCGTATATTGCAATTGTTTTTCCTTTCATCATCGCATCGTAACCGTATCTTGCAACGGCTTCCGAAGACGGAATAATTTTGTTTTGTAAAAATCGCGAATTTTCTATATTAGCGGCTTTTTGAAATCCTGATTTCGTTGGTCCGGGGCATAAAGCTGTGACAGTGACGCCCGTACATTTTAATTCGTTTGCAATGGCTTCAGAAAAAGAAAGGACGTATGCTTTTGTTGCATAATAAACAGACATCAATGGTCCCGGCTGGAATGCCGCTGTGGATGCGACATTCATTATTTTTCCTTTTCCATTCGAAATCATTTCAGGAAGAAATAAACGTGTGAGTTGTGTTAATGTAGTAATATTTAAATTTATCATCTGTTCCTGTTTTTCCCAATTGCATTTGTAAAAAAATCCGAAATCTCCGAATCCGGCATTGTTTATGAGGTAATCTATTTCAATTCCGGATTTATGTACTTCATCAAATATTTCATTTGCGGAACCCGGGTTGCTCAAATCTTTTCCGATAACCAATACTTTTATTTCAAATTTCTTTTCGAGTTCGGTTTTTAAATTGTTTAGTTCGGTTGTGTTTCTTGCCGTGAGAACTAAATTTATTTTATTTGATGCAAATATTTTTGTAAGTTCGTATCCGATTCCGCCTGAGGCACCGGTGATTAATGCTGTTTCCATTTTCTGAGATTAAGTATAAAATTAAATGAATAAGAGCTTTAAACGCAAAGTTCGCAAAGAAAAAACTCGCAAAGTTCGCAAAGATAATTGTACAGATTTTCATTCATTTTAACTAAAATAAAATTCAGGGCGGCGGTCGTTGAATAGATGATTATTTTTATTTATGTTTTTGTTGAATGCCTCTTCGGGATTTATCTCGACAATCCTGATTTCTTCTTTATCTTCGGAGCCTGTTGCAAGGTAGTTTCCTTTTGTGTCCAGTATTACACTTTTACCAGTAAATTTAACTTCTTTGTTTCTGTTTGTTTCAGTGCCAATCCTGTTTGTTGTTATAATAAACACGTGATTTTCTACAGCCCGCGTGTACATAGCCTGCTGGCAATACGGCATAACGAGATTTGAAGGATGGCAAATTATCTGCGCTCCCTGCAGAGCAAGTGTTCTTGCGGCTTCCGGGATTATCCAGTCAAAACAAATCATCATTCCAATATTCACACTTCCGAAATTCGGACTCGAAATCCTGTTAACTTTGAATTTAAGATTACCCGGAGAAAAAAATAATTTTTCTTCTTCGAATAAATGGATTTTTCTGTAAATAAAAAAATTATGGTCGGGGCAGACAAGAATAGATGAGTTGTAAAAATTTATATTTCCATCTCCTGTTTCCGGCGAAGTCTCAACAGCCCTTTCGCAGAATCCGGATACTATAAAACATTTTTTTTCGGCACTGATTTTAAATAACGCATTGCAGAAAATTCCTTCCGAAGGTTTTTCCGAATATTCTTCCACTTCTTCTTTACTGCAAAAAACGTATCCTGAATTCGCAAGCTCGGGTATTACAAGCAAATCAAAATCAACATCCGATACCATATTCTCAATCTTTGCGATGTTGTCTTTTCCTTTTCCAAATTCGGGTTTGAACTGCAAATATCCGATTTTCATTATATTATCTCTTTATATTATTAATCTCTAAAATATTTATTTTGTTCCCTATAATAAATTGCTAGCCAGTTCCGCAAGTTCCGACCTCTCGCCTTTTTCGAGATTTATATGAGAATATAATTTTTCTCCTTTAAAGTGTTCTATTAAAAATGACAACCCGTTCGATTGTGAATCGAGGTACGGATGGTCAATCTGGTAAATATCGCCCGTGAATACAATTTTAGTTCCTTCGCCAACACGTGTAATAATGGTTTTAATTTCATGCGGCGTCAGGTTTTGAGCTTCATCTACTATAAAATATATTCTCTGCAAACTTCTTCCGCGAATATAACTTAATGGCTNNAACGACGAGTAATTTTTCTTCTTTAATCATTGTAGTAATCTGCAAGTGATGTTTATCCGTGTCAGGAAATTGGTCCTGTATTACTTTTAAATTATCCCATAAAGGCTGCATATAAGGTGCCAGTTTGCTTTCAACATCTCCCGGTAAGAAACCTATATCTTTATTACTCAAAGGCATTACAGGTCTCGCAACATAAATTTGCCTGTAATCTTTTTTTACGGAAAGGGCTGAAGCAAGTGCAAGAAGCGTTTTTCCCGTTCCTGCTTTTCCTGTGATGGTTACAAGCGGAATATTATTATTTATCAAAGCTGAAACCGCAAATGTTTGTTCTGCATTCCGCGGCTTTATTCCGTAAATAAAATTTTTATCTAATTTGTGAAGTGACTCTTCAGTCTGGTCGAGATAAGCAAGCACCGAGCGGTTTGAATTTCTGATTATATAAAATTTATTCGGATGAACCTCTCCTTTGTCTTTTTTTATTACTTTAGCCGCGGGAATATTGTATGGAGGCTGAAAAATTTTACTTAAAAGTAAATCATCAAAATCTTCGATTATCTCCTTACCGCTGTAAAGTTCTTCCACGTTTCCAATTCTATCTGTAGCATAATCTTCAGCGAGAACGCCTACCGCTTTGGCTTTCATTCTCAGGTTAACATCTTTTGAAACGAGAATAACGGCTTGTTTCGGTTTTGCTTTCTTCTTTATTTCAAGTGCAGTGCTTAAGATTCTGTGGTCGTGAGTATCTTCACGGAAAATTTCCCTTATCTCGTCGCTTAATCCTTTTGTAATTGCAATTTTAACCTTACCTTTTCCTTTTCCCAAAGATACACCGCCGTTAAATAATGCCGACCCTGTAAGAGTATCAAGTGTACGGGCAAATTCACGTGCATTCAGGTTTATAACCTGGCTTCCTCTTTTAAAATGGTCAATTTCTTCGATAACGGTAATCGGGATTACAATATCATTATCTTTGAATTGATGTATGCAGGTTGCATCGTGAAGAATTACGTTTGTATCCAGTATGAATGTTTTCGGAGGCTTTTTAGTCTTCATTCAATAGTGTTTTTTCTTGAAATTAACGTTTAATAATTTAACAAAAAATAACAAAAAAAAATTAGTTCATCAAGTTTGTCAAGTTTGTCAAGTTTATTCCCGACAAGTCGGGATGCAAAGAACGCACAAGTTTATCAAGTTTGTCAAGTTCATCAAGAAAGAATAGCTGATTTAATTAATCGCAAAACCAAAATGAAAAAAATTTATAATCGAACTGTAAATCGATTATCAAGGTTTTAATTATATAACTTGAATATTTGATTAAGCAATAATAATTTTAAATAAATTAAAAAATTATGAGACAGGTATTAATATACCCCGGTGAGGATGGTTTTTGGGTTGCAGAATGCCCGAGCCTTAAAGGATGTATCAGCCAGGGTGAAACAAAAGAAAAAGCAATCATAAATATTAAAGAAGCAATCAATCTTTATATTAAAGTATTACTTGACGATAATTTAGCTCCACCTGAAAATTAAGATAAGTGAAAATATATTAATCATCTTTAATCACATCATTTTCTCCAAAAAATTCTTTTAATTTTTCAAATACTTTTTTTCCGCTGAATTCTTCTACCTTTTCAGGATTAGTCAAAATTAATTCTTTTAAATTTTCCACCGAACCGAATTCTTTTAAAAGTTTTTTCGCAGTCTTTTCTCCTATACCTGCAATTTCGGTTAATTCAGTTGCGAAAGTTCTCTTATCCCTTAAACTCCTGTGAAATTCTATTGCGAATCTATGTGCTTCATCACGGATTTTCTGAAGCAACTTTAATCCGCTCGAAGTTTTTGGAATTGTCTGCGGGTCGGAATCGCCCGGGAAATAAACCTCTTCAAGCCTTTTCGCAAGTCCGATTATATTCAGAGAATTATTCTGAACATCTTCTTTCAGGTTTCTTGTTTTAATACCAAGGTCGGTTAAAACTTTAACTGCGGAAGAAAGTTGTCCCTTGCCTCCGTCTATTACAATTAAATCCGGGAAATTCAATTTTTCTTCGAGTACTCTTTTATATCTTCTGTAAATCACTTCGCGCATCGAAAGGAAATCATCGGGAGTTCCGGTTTCATTTAAAACACTATTTATCTTAAATTTTCTGTATTCGGTTTTTCTTGGCTTACCGTCGTGAAAGACAACAAGTGATGCAACAGTATCCGTACCCTGTATATGCGAAATGTCATAACACTCAATTCTTCTCGGAAGCTTATCCATTTTTAAATCACGCTTTAAAGCATCTACCGACGGAGCAACAAATTCGCGTTTAAGTTTTGCAAGTTTCAAATCTTCGAGCATTAATCTGGCATTCGCTTTTACCATCGCAACGAGTTTTGCTTTCTCTCCGATTTTAGGAATTACAAAATTCACCTTGTCATTTTTTCTCTTTTCAAGCCATTCCTTTAATACAGGAAGATTTTCCAGTTCGCTCTCGAGATAAATTTCGTCGGGAATAAAATCCGTTTTTGTATAATAATTTGTCAGGAGATTTTCCAGTATTTCATCGTCGTTTTTTTCGAGAAGATTATTCAGATAGAAATGTGATTTACCGATAACTTTTCCGTCACGGATTTTTAAAATCATTCCGCATCCGTCGTTATCTTCTTTTTCCACGGCAAATATATCCCTGTCGATAATTTCTTCATCAACCATTTTTTGTCTCGAAGAATATACATTGATCGCATCAATTTTATCCCGAAGTTTTGCGGCTTTCTCGAACATCATATTTTTCGAATACTCATCCATTCTGACGTTCAAATCTTTAATCAGCGAATTCGTTTTTCCGTTTAACATTTTCGCAACCTGATTAATCATATCATTATATTCCAACCGGCTGACAAGTCCTTCACATGGTCCTTCGCATTTATTTATATGATAATCGAGACATACTTTGAATTTATGATTTGCAATGCTCTCTTCGGTAAGATTCAGATTACAAGAACGAATCATAAAAATATGCTTTAAAGTCCGGAGTGCATACCGCATTGTTTTAACATCTGTGTATGGTCCGAAATATTTAGAGCCGTCATTTCTTTTGCTGCGGGTTGACATTTATCGACAGTCTGGCAGCTCCGGTCGTTTTGATTTCACCGGATGACAAAGCCGCGGGACTGGAGACGACCGCACTTAACTTGAAACNNTCGGTTTTAATGTTTTGATAAGATTTAATTCAAGAATTAAGGCTTCCACTTCAGTATCGGTTTTTATAATTTCAAGGTCAGCAATTTTGGAAATCATTGCGGAAATTCTGACTCCGGACGGACGCGACTGGAAATATTGTTTCACGCGGTTTCTCAGCACCTTTGCTTTTCCCACATAAATCACTTTTCCCGTGCTATCTTTGAATTGATAGATTCCGGGAGAAACAGGAAGATTCTCTAATTTTGAATTTAAATCCGGCATAACTTATTTGTAAAAAATTATGTATCACAAAATGCAATTACAAGTATAAAGAGCAGTTATTCGTTATTTAATTATTGGGTTATTAGGTTATTGAGTTATTGGTATCGTTTTTACTTTATAAACTTTACAAACTTTACGAACTTGTTTAAACTATTTGATTAGCATTAATTTCTTTGTCGATACAAATTTCTTATCAACGGAAAGCCGATAATAATAAATTCCGCTGGCAAGATTATTTCCCAAATCAAGCCGGGTCTGATATTTTCCCGGTGCTTTAAATTCATTCACAGGATTTAAAATTTGTCTTCCGAGAATATCGAACAAAACCAAATTTACAATTCCGGGTTTATTCAGGCTGTAAGTAATAATCGTTGAGTTGTTGAATGGGTTCGGAAAATTTTGCCCGAGACTAAAATTATCTGCAATAGTCTCATTGCCGCTATAATATAAAACAGACTGCCACGCACACTGCTGACAGAAGAGAGCATCAGATTGTAAAAGACCACCGTTAAAAGATAATCCTACCGGGCTTTGATTAAAAATCGTAGCATAAAAAACGCAGGCAGTTAAATAAGAGCCTTCCAATGTCGGATGACTATCATCTGTATCCCACAGGTTGACATTCGGATTTAATTGTCTTGCAATTCTCCACGCTTCACCCGCGGGCGAAAGTCTTGCATTCAGCAAATATGAAATTAATGAATAAGAAGATTTTAATGAATCCTGCATATGAAAAAAACCAATAAAATCAGGACTGCAATAACCAGTAACGCACTGCTGACCGCCGTTTCTCCTGCCCCAGGTCATATAAAAAACTGTAGTAGCTGCCGGAGCGCTTGCCTTTATCATGCTGTCAAGTTTAAATGCGGATGGGTAAGTGCTGTTATATCTCCAGTATTCTATAACAGGCATCTGGCTTTGTTCCTGAAGCACGACGAAATTCCAGAGTCCAAGCTGTATTTTACTTATTGTTTCGGAATTAGTTACATGTTGTTCAAATGCATAACCTCCCGGCGCAGACATATCAGTAACAACCGTTTTTCCTCCGGATGCGGATAAATTTGTAAAAAGTGACGGCAGGTCATTTACATAAGTATAACTATTTCCAATAAAAAGTACGTTCACTGTATCGGAAGCAACAACATCTGATTTCGGACATAAAAAGAAAGTGATAAGCAGTGTTACCGGAAATATTTTTTTCAATATATAAGAATTTGTACGCATCAGACAAAAATAATCAAATAATTCATTAAAATATTTATAAAAATCAAACAGAAAGAGTCAGATTTTCATTAAAAACTCTGCTTAAAATTATTACGTAATAAATGAATTTTTATGCAATTTTTATCCGATTTTATAGGTTTTTAACAATGCTAAGAGAAATTCATATTTTTTATTCCGTTATTCATAATATATCGCAAAGTTTTTTCATTCGGTGTTGTTGATTCGATAAGGTATTAATATATATAATTATAAGTGTATAATGATACTTAACGGAGTAAGANNTATATAAATTAAAAACAAAAAACATATTCCGCATTTTGTGAAAAATAATTTATTTTTTACAACAAGTAATTATCTATTATGTCATAGTTTTTACACGGAAAAATTTTGATGAGAAAAAAATTTGCATATTTTGGTTTTTTAATTGCCTTAATAATTTTTTTATTAGTAGGCTATTTATTATATAACCGGACAAATAAACTCTTCGAATCTGTTTACGAAGTAGTTCATACACATCTTGTAGTCCAAAAAATAGATGAAATCCACTCGGACTTAAAGGACCTTGAATCTTCGCAGCGCGGATATGTTGTCTCCGGAATTGATAAATATCTGAAGCCTTATTATGAAATACACGATGAAATCCTCGGAAATATCAATGAATTAAAAGCACTGACTTATGATAATCCGGTTCAACAGGAAAATATAAAATCTCTCGTACCTTTAATCTTAAAGAAAAGAAATTTTATCGATACAATAATAAATTTGAAAAAAAGCGGTGATGAACAAAAAACTCTTGAATTAATAAAATCAATGCGTGGTATTGCCCTGATGGATGATGTTACTAAGCAAATAGATAAAATGAAAACCGAAGAATTTAATTTATTGACGGTAAGAAGTGATAACGCCCGGAAAACATTTCAGGATACTTTAAATATGAGTTTATCGGGAGCCGGGATAAGCATTATGATATTACTTATAATATTTGCATTCCTTCTGAAAGAAATTAAATTCAGAAAAAACACGGAGAGTAAACTCGAAGAAGAAAAAAAGAAACTTGAAATTTCAGAGTCTGAAGTCAAAGCAAACAGGACATTGCTGAAATCAGTTATTGACAGCATTGGAGACGGAATACTGGTCGTGGATNNTGATAAACAAAAAACACGCCGGGATATTTTCAAATTTTGAATCTTATCTTGAAGATGGTGAAACTCCATACCCGGTAGAACAATTCCGGGTTAAGAAAAACGAAAATTCATTCTCTGGCGATATCGTTTGCATAAAGAATAAAACAACAAACAACAAATTATGGTTGAATTTGAATTTCAAAATTCTTACAGATGAAACAGCCGGCAAAAAATCGGGACTATTTGCGTTCAGGGATATTACAGCCGAAAGAATTTCAGGAGAAAAAATTCGCGAGAGCGAAACACTTTTGCAAAATATACTTGACAGGCTTCCTGTCGGTGTTTTCATCGTGGATTCCGAAGGAAATATTATGAAAGAAAATTCAGCCGCACTGGAAATCTGGCAGGGTAATAAATTTATTGAAACAAAAAAATATGCAAACCGAAAAGGCTGGAGTGTTAAATCAGGCGAATGTATCGGTGATGAAGACTGGGCAATGACAAAAGCGTTTAAAAAAGGTGAAATATCGAAAGATGAGGAAATTGAAATTGAATGTCATGACGGAACTCATAAATTTATACTGAGTTCGGCTTTTCCGATTTATAATAAAGCAGGTAAAATTATTAATGCTGTTGAAGTAAATTATAATATTACCAGAATTAAAGAGGACGAAAATGAAATTATTAAACTGAATAATCAGTTGCAAAGTAATTATATCCAGCTGACAAATTTGCACAGGGAACTCGAGGCGTTCAGTTATTCTGTTTCACATGACCTTCGGGCCCCGCTAAGACATTTACAGGGGTATTCGGATTTGCTAAAAAAACAATTATTAAAAATACCCGATGAAAAAAGCAATCATTATGTAGAAAAAATATCAAGCTCTGCAAAAGAGATGGGTCAGCTTATTGAAGACCTGCTTATTTTTTCAAGATTGGGAAGAAGTGAACTGAAGGTAGTTGATATAAATATGGATATACTTACAGGCGAAGTGATATATGATTTGAAAAAAGAAAATAATGACAGAAAAATAAAATGGAATATTAAAAGATTACCTGTAATAAAAGGGGATTATTTCTTAATTAAAACTGTTATAGTTAATTTGATTTCAAATGCTGTTAAATTTACATCCCGAAAAGAAGTTGCAGAAATTCAGTTTGGATATGAAGATAAAGAAAAAGATTATGAGTTTTTCATTAAAGATAACGGAGCAGGTTTTAATATGGAATATTATGATAAATTATTCGGCGTATTTCAAAGGCTTCACAGTAAACAGGAATTTGAAGGTACGGGTATAGGTCTTGCGAGTGTCAAAAGAATTATAACCAGGCACGGAGGTTCTATCTATGCCGATGCAAAAGAAAACGAAGGAGCAACTTTTTATTTTAAAATTCCGAAAATTGTTTAAAGAAAAAATGGGAGAACTAAAATATATATTATACGCAGAGGATAATTCAAATGATATTGAGCTTACTCTGGAAGCATTCAAGGATATCAAAATTGCAAACAGGGTACAGGTTGTGAATGACGGCGCACAGGTTCTTGATTTTTTATATAAGCGGGGAAAATTTAAAAACAGAACCGGAGCAAACCCGATTGTGATATTGCTCGATATTAAGATGCCGAAAATAGACGGTTTCCAGGCATTAAAAATTATAAAGGAAGACCCGGAATTCAGAAATATTCCGGTCGTAATTCTCACTTCATCGAGAGAAGAAAAAGATTTAGTTGAAAGTTATAAAATGAATACGAATGCATATGTTGTTAAGCCAATGGATTTCGACCAATTTACAAAAGCGATAAAAGAATTGGGTGTATTCTGGGCTCTGATTAACGAACCACCCCCGGGCTCAGGGAAAGTTTAAAAAATATTTTAAAAATTATTT
>PNBM01000100.1 GCA_003135995.1 Ignavibacteriota bacterium
CATCGATTATTTTTCTTGTTTCCAGGCATTTCTCGTTTTCGCCTGATTTATTACCACGCGGACCATCGGCAGACACAAAGAGTTTCGCAGGTTTAATTTTCCTGATAATTTCAAAAACCCTCTCAGTCGTCTCCGGTCTGTTAAATATCAAAAAAAGTATCGGCGTGGGGAGTGTGTTGTTTGTCATAATTTATGTTAATTCGAAACTCCTTTGATTTTCAAATTTTTTCTTACAGCTAAAATATTTTGGTAAGCAAATATTTCACAATGTATTGTTTCATATTTATCGATTCGCAAAAAACTTTTAGGTAATAATCTAAATAAATCATAATTTACCAAAAGATCGTAAAAATCTTTAAAAAAAATCCTGCTATATACATTCATCGCATTAAACTCGAAATGTATTAAATCTATTTTTCCATTATTTAAGCACTCTTTTGCTCCTAATAAAACATTGTATTCATTACCTTCTGTATCGATTTTTAATAGATTAATACGGTCAATATTATTTCCTTGAATGAAGTTATCTAAAGTAATAACATCAACTTCATAAGAAATAGATTTTTTATGATAAAGGTTTTCAAAAGTTTCCTTAAATAATGTTGCATGTTCGGAACCTTCTAATTCCTCCTCGTAATCATACAATAACATTTTTGAATCTGAATTTCCACATGCAAGATTGTATGCTAAATAACCATATTTAGCTGCATTCTTCTTTAATATTTCATAAGTCTTCGGATGAGGCTCAAATGAATAAAGAATTGAATCAGAAGATAAAGTTTTAATTGAATTCGAATAATTACCAACATTTCCTCCAATATCAAAAATTACAGGTTCTTTAAAGTTATTTAATACAACTTTTAATAAATTCTTTTCACCACTTAAATTATCATTTTCGAAATTGTTTATTCCGATACTTTTAACAATCAAATTATAAATGGCTTTATTCAAATTATAAAATTTGCTCCTGGCAAATATTTTTCTATAAATATTATATATTAATTGTCTCATAAATTAAAATACATTTTATTGAAAAAACCTTCTATTCTAAAATTTATGGTAGGTTGGAAATTACTAATAATTAGTAATTTACGAATGCAAACATTGAAACTTTTAATTATCACTTGACTTTTTCATGAATTATTAGGATTATTACATAAATACTGCACTTCTAGTTATTTAATAAATTTTTATTAAATTTTAATTTTTCAATCATGAAAAATTTATTTTCTAAAAAGGTTCTAATTATATTATTGTCATTTATATTTATATTCCTTGTAAACTCTAATCTCAAAGCTCAATTAGGTTGGTATTTTGAGAATAGTGGTACAAATCAAACATTAACCTGCATTAGGTTTTTAAATGGTAATACAGCATGGGCGGTTGGATGGTTTTCAAATATACTTAAAACATCAAACGGAGGCTCGAATTGGGTACAAGTTAATTCTGGAGTAAGTACAAGTTTTCAAAATACATTTTTTGTTAATGTTAATACCGGTTGGGTTGTTGGACAAAACGGAACCATCATAAAAACTACTAATGCTGGTGATAATTGGTTTACTCAATCTTCGGGAGTAACATCTCTCCTAATGTATGTTCATTTTTATAATTTGCAAACGGGTTGGATTTGTGGTGCAGGTGGCGTAGTATTAAAAACAACAAATAGTGGAATTAATTGGATCTCAAAAAATGTCGGGGCAACTACAAATTTAAATTGCATATATTTTATAAATAATACAACCGGATTTGTGGATGGCGATAATGGTACTATAAGAAAATCCACAAATGGAGGTGATAATTGGTATAATATTACGACTCCTCTTACTTACAATCTTGATAAATTTTTCTTCATAAATGAAAATTCGGGATGGGTAACAGGTATTAATGGAACTATTCTTAAAACAACAAATGGGGGAAATAATTGGTTGTTTACTTATACGGGAGTTTATTGCTGGATTACAGCAATTCATTTTTTTGATATTTATACAGGATATGCAAGTGGAGGTGATTATGATAATCAAACGAGTGGAGTAATACTTAAAACAGTTAATGGAGGAATAAACTGGGTAGAAACAACTCATCCGGTTGTCCCATGGATGTCTTTCATAAGTTTTATATCTCCAGATACTGGTTGGTGTGTAGGTCAAAATGGAACTATTATTAAAACTGTAGATGGTGGTATGAGTATTCCTGTTGCTCCAATTTTAAATACTCCGAGTAATAATGCAACAGTAAATACAATGATACCAAATTTAACTTGGTTTGTATCAGGCGGAGCAACTAATTATACTGTTCAAATTTCACCATTATCTAATTTTTCAATAATTACAGATTCTAATACAACTATTAATTTGAACTATACAGTTCCAAATGGAAAATTGACAAATGGTTTAAATTATTGTTGGAGAGTAAAGGCAAGTAATTACCTTGGAACAAGTCCGTGGTCAAATGTGTGGAATTTTACAGTACAATTTGTTCCCTCAGCACCAAATTTAATTTATCCTTCAAACGCAAGTAATATATTAATTACAAATCCTGTTTTCGACTGGGATTCAATTCCGGGAGTAACAAATTATCATATTCAAATATCAAAGGTGTCAAATTTTTCAGTTTTAACGGATTCAATGACTGTTCCTTATAGCTATTATGCGATTGCTTTAGGTAAACTTGAAGTAAATAACACATATTTTTGGAGAGTTAAAGCGCGAGCTTCCTCTGTTGAAGGACCATGGTCAGCTTTATGGTATTTTTCTGTTGTACCTACAAGTTTGAATCTCATAAGCAGTACAATTCCGGAAAAATATAATTTATATCAAAACTATCCAAATCCATTTAATCCAACAACAAAAATTAAATTTGACGTTCCTAAGAATTCATTTAATAGTGCGATCATCTATGATGTGTTAGGAAAACAAATCGAAAAAGTTTTTGAAGGGAATCTTAATCCGGGAAGTTATGAATTTAACTGGAATGCTTCTAAATATACAAGTGGTATTTATTTTGTAAGAATTCAAGGTGATAAATTTGTAGCAACAAAACGGATGATGCTAATAAAATAATTAATAATTATTCTTCTAAAAATTATAAAAAAACACGGGATTGTTATTAATTCCGTGTTTTTTTATAAAAGTCCCCTCTATTAAGTCGCCCTTTGCTTTTGATCCCGACTTGTCGGGAAGGGGATTTAGGGGTGTGTGCTCTAAAATATTAAATTATAATAAATATTTATTGAATAATAATTCTAATAAAATATTATATAATCCCGGGCTAAAAATCTTAGCGCGTAAATTAAGAAATAATAGTACTCATGGTGAAATTGCATTGTGGAAAGTTCTTAAAAAAAAGCAAATGAGAGGATATGATTTTCATCGTCAAAAGCCTGTCGATAATTATATTTTAGATTTCTTCTGTTATAAATTAAAACTTGCAATTGAAATCGATGGTTTTAGTCATGAGGGAGAGAGAATAAAAAAGGATGAAGTGAGGCAACAAAAAATTGAAAGTTATGGAATTAAATTTTTAAGATTTACTGAAAGAGAAGTATTGAATAATATTAACGGGGTATGGAATATGATAAATGACTGGATTGAAAAGTTTGAAAAAGAGCAAGAGCACACACCAAACCATATTTAATAAAGAAGAGCACACACCCCCAGCCCCTCTTGATAGAGGGGAGAAGAGCAAAGAGCACACACCCCAGCTCCTCTTAATAGAGGGGAGAAGAGCAAGAGAACACTAAATTGATTGAAAAGATTTATCTTATTTTTTTCAGAATCAAATTTTTATATACCCAATATCTTTCATTTAAATCCGGCGAGACTTTTAATAATATTATTATTGCAGAGTATATAAGTGCAGTAATTCCACTTCTTACAATAATATCAAGAAAAACATTTTGCATCACAGGAATCGCATTTCCGATAAAAAACGAAACCGCTGCGACCGCAATTACTATTAATTGCTTGTAATCCAGTGGCTGCATTTTGAAATTAATATAAATGAAAAGCCACTTGATAAAATTAAAAGTAAAAAATGATGCAATAGCCGCGAGAGCCGCACCCACACCGCCGAATACAGGTATTAATAAGAAGTTAACGGTTACACTGACTAATAATAAAATTATATTAAATAACGGGTCGAATTTATATTTATTTGAATTTACAATTATTTCTGAATTCAATCCTACGGAAATATCAATCAATACTGCAATCCCAACGAAATAAAAAATATTGAAGTTATCTATGTATTCGGGTTTTTTAAGGAAATAAAAAAGATTATGCTTATTTATAATTACACCGATATAAATCAGGCATCCGAAAACAAATTGAATCAGAGATGTTCTTTTGTAAATATCAGCAATTTGTTTCATATCATTATTTTTCCATGCGGTTGCAATTAACGGAACAGAAATCTTTGACAGCGAACGCATCGGAACATAAATTACAGTCGCTAAACTCATATAAATTCTGTATGCGCCTACGATAGATAAACCTACCATCGAACCGAGTATCAACACATCTGCACCGAACTGACCGATAATCATTGCAGCGCTCGAAAGGAAAAGGAAACTACCGTATTTCAGAATTTCAAGAAATTTTGATTTTGTTACTGACTTAAACTCAAGCTCGAAAATAAATTCTTTTGAATAAATGATTTGAATTAACAAAAACAGGGCACATATTCCATTTATAAAAATATAGAAATAAACAAATTGTTCGAACGATAGAATTTTGAAAATAAATAAAATAATACCAATTGTAGTAAACAATCTCATCAATGCTTCTTTCAATATCGTCGCGAATACCGTTCTGAATATGGCTCTTGCAAGAGCTTCGAGAATATTGAACAGAAGCGTAAACAAACTTAATGGAATCAGAATATAATAATAATCAACAAACATAGCCGAGTTCTTTATGTATGCCGATATTATGAGAGGTTTGAGTAACAGGAAAAGAATTGTTAGAATTAAAAATCCGGACGTACCGATTATAATTATATAAACTAAAAATGCTTTATGTTTCCTGTCATCGGTTTTAAAGAACGGAAAAAATTTCGGGATTGTATTCGCAAGTCCGAATGCGGAAAGGTAAGCATAAATTATAGACACGCTAATTATTAATCCTATCAGCCCGAATTGTTCAGAAGTAAAATAAGCAGGGAATAAAATTATAACATTCAGATAACCGAGTGCGAAACCGATATATGAAAAAATTGTATTAGCAAGAGCCTGTTTGCGTACTTTTCCCAAAATTTATTTTTTAAGTTTTTGAATTATATAATTGTAATCGCTGTCGTGGAGTGATTTCCTGTTTGAAAATGGAATAAATAATTTTGATAAATAAGGATAAGTTATTAATTTGAACCAAACGCCGTTCTTTTTTTCTTTCGAAAGCAAATGAATGTTTTTTCCGTTTGTATAAAAATTCAGCCCGAAAGTTTTTGCAATTTGTTCGAGTGATTTTATTGAATAAAGAGAAATATGCTGTCCGTGGTCAAGCGCATAATACCACCATTCTTCGGGCTTCGGGTAACTTGCTGGAATTATAAATGTACTGAATAAAATACTATCGGAGTAATATAACATTTGCTTAATTTCTTCGAGTGGATTTTTCAGATGCTCAAAGACTTCAAATGCGGTAAGCAATTCGTATTTTTCATTTTTTGCTTCAAATTCTTTTGCAAATAAATTTTCGCAATATTTATCCTGCCAGTAAAAATCATAACCGTAATCCCGCATCAGTCTTACGAAAATTCCATAGCCTGCGCCATAGTCAACATATTTTGCGTTTTTATTAAAATGAGATTTAATGACCGATTTTGTTATTTCAGAAAACTCGAAATTTCTTTTTATTAACCCTATATCGCTTTTATTAATTACTTCAGAATAAGATTCATCGAGCCAGAACGGGTTTTCGGTCTGCACGAATCCACAATTGGGACATTTGTAATATTTAATATCGTATTTAAATAATATTTTTGCTTCGGAAAAAAATTCAGTACCCGAATCGCAAATCCTGCAGTTCATATTTGTAAGTAATTTGTTGAAAAATAGTAAATAGGCGTGAGAAAACAAATAATAAAAAATAAACAAACTTGATAAACTTGATGAACCTGATATACTTGATAAACTTGATAAACTTGATAAACTTGACAAACTTCACCATTTCACTCTTTGTCATTCCAGCATGTTCTCAGCTGGAATCACTATTTGATTTCTATCCCCAGCATCGCATCTTTCAATCTTCCATCCTTACTTTGATAAAATGGTATTCCCAGAACTTCGAATGAATTAAAATTAATCTCGTATTGAAAAGTTTTCATCGTATCGGATTTTTCTGCTTCAAATGATATTAAAATGAATTCTGCAAGTTTTTTCGCATCATCTTTCCCGTAAGCAAATCCCGTTAACTTTACGTTATATTTTTGAGGCGAGGCAACAGGATTTTTTGAAGTAAACTTCGAAGCGATTTCCTTCATACTATCGAGCGAACACATAAAGGCAGGAATGTAAAATACCATATCCCCTGAGCCGGTAGAACCGCTGCCGAAAATATTTCCCAAAAAACCTCCTGTTGAAGTTCTTTCAATAATATTCACATTTGTTTTTATCAGCCAGAACGGTTTATATACCAGTTCACCTTCGCCTTTTATGGCTGCCGCTGCAAAATTTATTTCAATAGGCTTAAGGTCGCCATCCACTATTTCATAACCACTTCCGCAGCTTGTACAATATGTAACGTAGTCGTTAAACTCGACTACCAGACCGCTTCCGCAGTTATTACACTTAACCGCTACTATTTTAAAATCCATGCTCTAAGTTTGTAAAGTTTGTAAAATTTATAAAATTCGTAAAATTTGTAAAATTCTTAAAATTCATAAAATTCATAAAATTCTTCAAGTTTATAAAGTTTATCAAGTTCTTCAAGTTTATCAAGTTNNGAATCTTTAATCTTATGAATCTTCTAATCTATGACTAATTATCATCAAAAATCGAACCGAGCACTGCGCCCGCAATAGATGCCACCGCGGCACCTTTTACAACATCTTTTACACCTTCGGGTATAGAGCTCGATATACTGCCGAAATCTTTTACAAGACTGACCTGCGAACCTTCGCCCTCTGCGAGTCCCGTACCTTCTTCAAGTTCACCGCCGTACCTGAATTTTTTGTAACCCCAGCTCATCACCGCTATACCTAAAATCAAAAGTATAATATATGCAATCCAGGGAAATTTACTTGAAGCTTTAAAAAATTTAAATACTTCAAAAAAAGTAGCAAGATACATCCCGACTGCAGTCGCGAATATTCCGGATATAGCACGGAACAATGTGCTTCCCGGTGCTTTTCCGTAACATATAGAACCATCTTCTCCGTCAACAACCACCTGGTATGTTCTGTTTGCAAATACATAACGAATTACCCACAACGGATAATACACAATTCCGATTTGCTGTCTAACGATATCGAAATGCTCGAAATATATTTCAGATAAAGAAGAATCTTTTTTTGAACTGTTTGTGAAATATTCGCGGGCTTTATCCACGATTTCTTTTTCGGATGAAACGATATTAAACACCATTCCCTGCGTCTGAAGGTCATCAAAATTTACAGGAAGAATTTCATCACCTGCGAGATTAACGTGCTTGACTCCGAGCTCTGCAACATCACAGGCAGGAAAAGTGCTGTCGTAAGTTCTTTGAATTTTTATTTCTTTATCTTCGTAAGTTGTTCCCGAATTCGATGTATGCTTTTCCTGACCAAAAACCCATCCGACTATATCAGCTTTAACTCTCCAGTAAGGAATATATGTCAGGAACGCCTCATCAATTTTTGAATTTGCTTTTAGCCCCTTAGCCTTTGAAAGTCCCGTCCCGAGCCAGTTGTAGGCGCGCTTAATGGCATCATCCCTGTTGATTTTTCTTGGTACATAATATTTAATTGCACCTTCTTCTCCTTTTGTTACGAGCAGTGTACCGCAATATTTGCAGTTGAAAGTTCTAATACCTTCTTTCAAATCCAATGCACCGCCGCAGGAAGGACATGTAATTCCTTTAATTACTTTTTCTTTTTTCAGTTGAATTGCCTGCGTTGTCGTTGGTGAAGATGTATCCTGTTCCATATAATTATATTAAATTTTTTAAACTTTTTTAGCAATAAAATATGCTATGAGAATTAACGGTATTGCTGCGAGTCCGAACCCGAATATTTTTACGAATTCCACAGTCATTAGAAATTCCCTGTCCATCGCACCGAGAACAAAAGCTATCATGCTTATAATAAAGAATGTAACAATGCTAAGCCCGAACATAATCCTGAACGGTGCTTCACTCTTTGCAGGCCAGAGATTGGCATAAACTTTTCCCGATGATGCTTCAACAAGCGCCATGTATTGTTTTCCGTTATAGTTATAGTAAAACTGGTAAAAAGGGATATGAACAAGATTTGATAATTCAATTGAATCTAAATCTACACCGGTATCTTTAAGCCAGTTCTGAGCGGAATCGAAAAGGACATCAGGAGTAACGAATTCATTAATATTAAAATCTTTTTTATTGAAAACCTTTAAACTTCCCGCAGGAATATTTATTTTTTTGATTTCGGAAATTGGAGTGGATGTTGCGGGCTGTAAATAAATTTTATCATCCGCGGCGGCATTGGTTTTGAAATACCACATCGGGAAGTAATAAAAATTAACCTGTGATATTTGCGCAAGTGAATCCAGATTTTTCACCTGGAAATTTCCCGCCATCCATCTTCTGAGGTTTCCTTCTGCCTCTTCTTTCTTAAAGTTGCAGGCAATTACAAAGTGCGATACAACTTTTCTTTTATCAATATAAATTGCGGAGCCGCAAAAAACGCATTCTATAAATTTCTCGTCAACGGGAATTTCGTTCTCACCGCCGCACTGAGGGCAGATTATTTTCGATGTTGTAAGTGTTTCCATATCGCTGATTTTTATGATTTTCTTGAATCACTGATTATTTTGATTTCACTGATTACATTGATTTCCAGTTAGTTCAAAATTGATTTTTCAGTCTTTTTATTATAAATAAATCTCTTTTTTTCTCGTTCCCAAGCTCCGGCGTGGGAACGAAAATCTCGATCAGAGTTTCGCAAGAAGATCTTTCTTCTTCGCATCAAACTCTTCTTGCGTAATCAATCCCGCCTCTTTCATCTTTCCGAGTTTCTCTATTGTAGTCATCACTTCATCGGCAGACATTTTTGGCTGAGCCGCCGGTNNTGATTCTGCGGCTGATTCACGCCCTGGAATTGCTGACCCATTATATTTGCCATCATCATCCCGGCACCAAGACCTGCACCGATTCCCGCTGTTCCGCCGCCGCCTTCGTTTTCGGCTGCTTTCTCGAGAGATTGTGCTGCTTTAAACTTCATATATGAATCGAGATTTCCAACGGCACCCATCGAACTTCTTTCATTGATTTTTTCCTGTACTTCTTC
>PNBM01000199.1:0-8682 GCA_003135995.1 Ignavibacteriota bacterium
CCAAAGCACCCGATAAATGCGCCTCAAAAGATATTTTCGGGTCGGTCGGTAATACACCCCAGACCATACCGCCATATAAAAAAGTTACAAGCAAAGAAACTGCAATCGACCTCGTATCTTTTCTGAGCAGTCCCATAAAAAACAGGAAAGCCGCAAACCCATATATCAAGCCGCTTGCACCGAGGTGATATGATTGCCTCGCGAATAACCAGACAAAAATACCGTGAAAAATATAAATTATAATAAAAACCTTAAACGATGCTCTTATATAAAAATAAAATATAAAAAATGTTAATATGAACAGAGATATAGTATTTGAGAATATATGTGATAAATCTGCGTGAACAAGCGGTGCCATTATTATTCCTATTAATCCAGATGCTGTCCGCGGATAAATTCCGTAAACCGACAGGTCTATTTTTGTGTATATTTCAAAAAATCTGACTAACCACAAAATAGCTATGAAAGCCGCCGAGATAAATAAGCTTATTTTTATTTTTGCTTTTTCTTTTTCTTTTTCTTCAATCATTAGTGTATCACAACATTTATGTTGTGGGTTTGATGTTATTATTTATTTTCACGTATCAATCAATTATGCAAATAAGATTTAAATCAAAACTGAAATAATTACTAAACACTTTAAAACCTCACCCCTGCCCCTCTCCTACAAGGAGAGGGGAAAACTTCAAACAATTTTAAAACAGTTTATATTCTTCTACGGGTTTTCCTTTTATTATATGTTCCTGAATTATTTTTTCCAATACTTTCGGAGAGCAGGAGTGATACCAGACTCCATCCGGATATACAACCACAATCGGACCCTTAGAGCAAATCCTGAAGCAATCTGCTTTTGTTCTTTGCACCTTGCCGTCAAGATCGAGTTCTGCAATACGCTTTTTAAGATATTTCCACGATTTCAGTCCTTCCTCACTCTTAACGCATTTTGCATCTTTTGCATCACAGCATATAAATATGTGCTTTTGCGTTTTATTAAGTCCTAAATCTTTTGCTTTCTTTTCAAGTTTTTTGCTCATAATGTTTTTCGTTAAATGACTAAAATTTTATTGTAAATTCAAGATAATAATTTATTAAAACCTAAATATGTATAATATAAATCCAATATATCGGAAAACAGATAATTTATAAAAAAGAAAATGGAAAATAGAAAAATGGAAAATGGTTATTTAGTTCGTCAAGTTTATCAAGTTCGTCAAGTTTATCAAGAAGAAAAAAAGCTTTTCACCATTATCCCATTTTCCTGTTTTTCCATTTTCCCGAATGCAAATCATCAAAATCTTAAATTCCTCATTTTGAATATTCTACTTAGAACGGAACACAGTGGGCTTTTAAGTTGTTACAAATTAGTATTTTTACTAAATTTGACTGATGAAAAATAAGTATAACGAATTAAAGAAGATTCTTAATAAGAGCAAACGTATTGTTTTAACAACACATTTAATACCTGACGGCGATGCTATCGGCAGCGAACTTGCAGTATACCGCTACTTAAAAGATAAAGGGAAAGATGTAACAATTATTAACCATTCCGTTACCCCCGATAATCTGATTTTTCTCGATAAGAAAAATATTATCAGATATTTCCGCGAAGATATTGAAAATTGTACGAAGATTATTAAAAAAGCAGACCTGATATTGATATTGGATACGAATGAATATTCGAGGGTGAAGTCTATGGAAAAAGCAGTCAGAGAAAGCGCCGCGATAAAAGTCTGCATAGACCATCATCTTGGAAAGAACCAATTCGATTTGTTGATTTCAGATACGAACTATCCGGCAACATCGCAAATATTATATGAATGGATTTGTAATGATAATCCGAAATATATAACCCCGTTCATTGCAAAATGTTTGTATGCGGGAATAATGACTGACACGGGCTCGTTCAGATATCCGAGAACTAACGAAAAAACATTAGAGATATGTGCGGACTTAATACGTAAAGGTGCTGACCCTGTGAAAATTTATGATGATATATACTGCAACATCGCAAAAGGTAAAGTGAAGCTCCTCGCAAGATTTATAGAAAGCTTTTCATTTCATTTTGATGATACGGTAATAATCGGTGTTGTTACACAAAAAGATTTTGAGGAATTTCATTCGGATGTTCAGGATGTAGAGGGATTTTCGAGTTTTATTATGAACATAAAAAATATTAAAGTCGGCATGGTGCTTGTTGAGCTGAGAGACAGTATTAAAATTTCTTTCCGTTCGAAAGGAAATATTCATATTAATGAATTCGCAAAAATCTTTAATGGCGGCGGGCATAAGAACGCAGCGGGCGGAACGTCTTTTGATAAATCTATAGACACGGTTAAGAGGAAATTATTGGAGAAGTACCGGCAGTTCCAAAGTTTATAAAGTTATAAAGTTTGTAAAGATATAAAGTTTGTAAAGTTAGTAAAGTTATTAAATTTCGTTTCCAAGCTGGGGCTTGGGAACGAGAAAAAATATTAAATCAATTTAATTCCCGGCTCTTAATTGTACATTGAACATTGTACATTGATAATTGTTTAACAATCACTTAATAACCACAAATCTCTTCGTATCAACAAAACTTCCGGCTTGCAGACGATAGAAATAAACTCCGCTCGCTATGTTAACAGCGTCAAATTCTTTTGTATAATAACCCGCAAGTTTTTTTTCATTTACAAGTGTGGAAATTAGTCTGCCTGTAACATCATATATTTTCAAAGAAACATTTGCATCAGTCGGTAAATTATAATCTATCTTAGTCGTAGGATTAAATGGATTCGGATAATTTTGCGACAAACTAAATTTATCAGGAACAGAAATATTTATTACTGATGATAAATTAAAATAAGTAAAATCTCCGTTATAATCAGTTTGCTTTAAGCGATAATTATATACACCGGAAGACAATTTATTATCAGAGAAAACATAATTCGAATTCGAATATGTGTTTCCTTTTCCCGTAACGAAACCTACTTTTTCAAATGTTGTTCCGTTAGATTTTTTTCTTTCAATATCAAATCCTGCATTGTTAATTTCTTTAACGGTAGTCCATTTTAAAGTCACATTGTTACTCGTTGCCGTTCCATTGAACGAACTCAATTCGACAGGTAAAGGTGAATTAAACAAATTATTTCCCGTAGCAGACTGTCCGTCAGGATTTGTAATGGTAACGCTGTAAGAACCAGTAATTGCACTTATTGTATTGATATCGAGAGTTACCTGCGTCGGATTATTATAAATGACGCTATTCACTGTTATGTTTCCTGTTACTGTTGCTGAAATACGATTCGGAAATCTTGAACCCGGGTCAAAGAATCCTGAACCATTCGTGGAAGTACCCGTAATAACGATTGTATCGTGTGCAACACCAAGAGGTACTGTCGACGGATTTGCGCTAGATGGTGTTGCAGGTGGCGGAGCTTTGAACTGTCCGATTCTTACGCCATACGAATTTGTTGAATCACAAAATCCGTGAACTCCCCACATCGTCATATCATCGTTCGGGTCTAAACTCACATAAGAATAATCACCCCAGCGTCTCGCTCCTCTTGTTCCGGGATCACTTGGCGGATTATAAGCAGTTGTACTCGACGTATAAAGCACAGGTGTTCCCATAGTTCCAAGCGGGTCCGTAGCCAGTCTTCCCACCGTACCGGAATTTATTCTGTTAAATGTTCCAGCGGCACTAATCGATACAGCAACGTGTCCCTGTCCGGAAATCATTACTGATGGTATCCAGTAATTTATACTGTCGGTAGTATTATTAGAAGTAGACTTAAATATCGTTCCGGATTCAACTAACGAAGGTGTCGTAGTCATATTCTGAATTTCATACCAGCGCGAACCTGTTCTTGTAATTGTTCCTGATGCAGAGCCTGTATTATCGACGCCGATGTTATGCGACGTCCAGAGTCTTCCATTCCTGATTACTGCCGAAAACAGTCTGTCATCGATTGCATCGAGCTTTCCATTAGTTCCTCCCGTATTGCCCAAATGATTTACGGAAAGCGGGAATGCCGTCGTATTCACGGTCAATGTTATATTAGATGAAATTGTCGGAGTACCGCCCGGAGTGCTTACTCTTCTGATTTGAAGCGTTCCATAAGATAAATTATCAACACCTATAAAATATCCTTCTGTTGCAGATGTATCGAAATTATCGACTCCCTGCGGAGTATAAGGTCCTGCGGAAGAGGGAGTAGCTACAAGACCCCTGAAAACTGTTACAACAATAGGTCCCGCCCCCAGAATGGAACTCTTCTTTACAACATATCCATCTGTACTATTATACGTTTGTGTTGGTCTTCCGCAAAAATTATTACCGCCGATGTAAAGTGCGTTAACATCGATACCCAGAGTCGGATAATCCATCAGGCAGGTATTTGATATCGTTGGCGGAGTGGAATTTATTGGAATAAAAAAGAATGTCCACGTAGTTCCGGCAGTAATCGTACCGGAATTACTGACGGCGATTAAGATTCTGTTCGGTGTGCTTACATTTATGATAATCAAAAACCATCTGCCCGTTATTCTGTCATATCTTATTCTCGGATCGCTCGTACCCGAGCCGTTTCTAAAGGATATATAAAAATTATTGGTTGAAGTATTCATTACTCCGTCAGCGATTCCTGTGGTTTTTGAAAAAGTAACAATCCTTCCGTTCACATCGATTATATATTGTGTTGGACCGACCGCTCCCATATCATCCGCAGGGAAAGCCAGAGTCGGATTGGTTCCAAGCAAAGTTGCTCCTGTAAAATTTATACCTACGGTTTGCGGACCTTGAATATTCTGAGTGTTATCAGTCCCGTTTGGATATCCCGACTGACGCGGGGAAGAAGGGTTTTGAGGCAAATTTCTTCTATCGGGATAAACTAATTCTTCTTCAGGCTCACTTAATTTTTTCTTTTTGTTTGCATTTTTAAGTTCACGCTTCATAATTTCCGAAACTGTTTCAGAATAACCATAGCCGCCTTTTACTGTTTCACCTTTTGTAGTATCAGATTCATAAATTGATTTAAGTATATTTAAATTTGATTTATCTGAAGTTTCATTATTCCTCTTTTTTTCGCCTGTTGTTTCGGAAACCGAATACAAAATTAAAATCAAAACCACTGCCGCAAGTGAAGACCTTAATAATATAAATAAAGTCTGCTTTTTCATATTTGTATAATATTTTTATATCTTTCTAACTTATTTGTTTAAATGCTATTAACAATTATATTTATATAGGCTAAATATATTGCTTCTCTTAAACACAGTAATCATGATTAAAGTTTTGATATTAACCCGTAAATCCTGGAAACGGAAATATCAGCTAAAAGCTTTCTCCATTCATTTTACATTTCAAATAATAATTTATTAAATTAAATTTATTTTTATTACTTTTTTTAAAATATTCATTATGTTCGGAACCATTACGGAGAAAAGATTGAAATATCTGCTTGATATAGCAGATAATTTACCCCGTATAACATTTGAAGAAATTGAAAAAAGCAAATTGCCCGTCTTCAATAAAAAATTCATTTTTGAAGAAGCTGACGAGATAACAGATAAAAAACATCTCGAATCACTGCTGGATAAATCCGTGAAATTAAACATCAATTACGCCGTAAGACCAAAATGGACTTTAATAAATTATTTATATGGCGGTTTCGATTCAAAATCCGCGGATGAAGTTTTTAAAAAAGCAGAAATATTTCAATTTTACAGATTTTACAGCGAATTGATTTTAAATTATATAAAATCAAATTCGCCGATTTTCATGACATCGGCTAAAGTAACGGAATTTATTGACGAAACAAACATAGCGCTTTTCGAAAAATTAAATACTAATTTAACGGGTCTCAAGGTAAAGAATTTCTTTATACAGATTTTCAAATTGAAATACGGTGAAGATAAGGAAATTACACTCGATGACTCGATTCCTTTTGTTTTTGTGAGGATATTTCTTGAAGATAAAAATTTTATCGAACTTCTTGATAAATTTAAGGTCATTGACGGATTAAAGGACAATGATGAAGTAGAATTGAAAGTTTTGATTAAAGTTTTGATGAACAAGTATGAAAAGAGTTACGATTCGGTTTCAGCAGAAGAAGAATCAAAATCCGATGAAATTGTAAACGGGGATGACCAATCCGGAATACAGGATAAAAAAGAAAAAGAACCGGAGTTCAGAAAAATCAAAATCAGCAGCAGCGTCGAAATAAATGACAGCCGGTTGATTGAAGAACCTGAAAAAATTATACAGGAAAAACCCAAAGCAGAAATACGCGAAGAAATAAATATTACGGATACGTTTGAAAGACACATACCTTCCCCGGAAAGCAAAAAAATAAAAAGATTATTCAAAGAAGGCGAGTTGAATATAATCGCAAAAAAAGTTTTTAAATCGAGCAGACTTTCAATGTTTTCTGCATTCGAGGAACTGGAAAAATTAAATACATGGGAAGAGGCTGTAAGTTATTTAAAAGAAATTTTTAAGAAAAATAATGTCGATATGTATAATAAAAATGTTGTTTTATTTATTGATTTATTGAACGATTATTATACAAACTTAGAGAAGGGATATATATAAAATTTGTTTATAGATTATGCAAAAATAAATATAAAGGCGGGTGATGGAGGTAACGGCTGCGTTAGTTTCAGAAGGGAAAAATATGTTCCGAAGGGCGGACCTAACGGCGGAGACGGCGGAGACGGCGGAAGCATAATATTTAAAGCCTCTTCACAGCTTTCTACTCTGATTGATTTCAGGTATAAGAGACTTTATAAAGCCGGGCGGGGGCATCACGGTCTCGGCGGAGATAAAACAGGGAAGAACGGACACGATGAAGTTATAATGGTTCCCTGCGGCAGTTTAATCAAGGATTTCGAATCAGGAAAAGTTTTAGCCGAAATGCTTGTTGACCGTGAAGAAAAAATTATATTGAAAGGCGGAAAAGGCGGAAGAGGAAACACACATTTCAAATCAGCAACACACCAGGCACCGAGAATAGCAGAGAACGGCGGAGCGGGCGGAGAACTGACAATCATAATAGAGCTAAAACTGATTGCCGATGTCGGGCTCGTTGGATTTCCGAATGCAGGCAAATCAACTTTGATTTCAAAAATTTCATCTGCGAAACCGAAAATTGCGGATTATCCGTTTACAACTCTCATTCCGAATCTCGGGATAGTAAAATATAAAGAATATGATTCATTCGTGATGGCAGATATCCCGGGAATTATTGAAGGTGCATCGAGCGGAAAAGGGCTCGGGATACAATTTCTGAGGCATATCGAGAGAACAAAACTGCTCGTGTTTTTAATCGACACTACTGAATTTTCAGAAAAAGAAAAAAATTATTTAACTACTTATAAGACACTTTTAAAAGAACTCGAAAGTTATGAAGTACATCTGCTCGATAAGCCAAGGATAATTTGTTTTACAAAAATAGATGCAATACCCGATGCATTGAAGAAAAAAATATCGAGGGTGAAAACCGATATAGATAAAATTATGATTTCATCGGTATCGGGAGAAAATCTGGATAAGCTGAAAGATTTATTGTGGAAACATTTAAATAAAAAATCGAAAGAATAAAAAATAATTGAAACCAACAATATTAATTTGCAACGACGATGGCATAGAAGCCGATGGTATAAAAGCATTAACTAAGGAAATCAGAAAATTTGCGGAAGTAATCGTCGCCGCGCCGCACACACAGCAGAGTGCCGTGGGGCATTCGATAACGATGGCGAACCCGATTCGAATGAAAGAAGTAATGATGTTTAAAGATTTTTACGGATATGCAATCGAAGGAACTCCTGCGGATTCGGTGAAGCTCGCCGTTCATACATTATTAAAAGACAGAAAAATAGATTTGCTCATTTCGGGAATAAACCAGGGTTCTAATACGGCAATTAATATAATATATTCGGGAACGGTGTCTGCGGCAACCGAAGGAACGATTCTTGGAATTCCGTCAATAGCTATTTCGCTTACAAGCTATACATATCCTGATTTTACTATTGCCGCGAAATTTGCGACAAAGATTTCAAAAGCTGTTCTAAAAAACGGATTACCGCGGGGAACGCTGCTTAATGTGAATATTCCTGCAACAAAAAACATTAAAGGCGTTGTAATTACGAAGCAGGGAAAATCGTCATGGGATGACACGTATGAGATTCGTGTTGACCCCGGAAACCGCAAATATTACTGGCTTACGGGCAGTATGCTGAAAATAGATAAAACAATTGAATACGATGTTAAAGCGATTGACGAGAATTACATTTCGGTAACACCTATACATTATGATTTAACGGATTATAAGATGTATGATGATATGAAGAAGTGGAAGCTGTAATTCTAAATCTTAATTCTTTAATACTCCTTCACAAATTTCCCATCTTCATAAAGCACGGTGCTTTTCAGTTCTCCGTTTTCGGAATAATTTTTCCATTCACCTACCTGAACGCTGCAAAGCCCGCGTTCATTAAGGTTACTCCAGTCGCCGGTTGTATTTTCTTTATACTGACCTGTGGTTTTAAAGTTTCCGTTTTTGTGGNNAAAAGAAACAGTAATAAAAAATAATATCAGAGCTAATAATATTTTTTTCATAATTTATGTTTTGTTTTATAAGGTGATTCGACCTGAAGACTTAAACATTTATTTTACCAATATTCCCGATACACTTCGTTATCGGG
>PNBM01000199.1:8697-15326 GCA_003135995.1 Ignavibacteriota bacterium
TATCGTTATTTAATCATTATCATTCTCTTTGTTTCGGAAAAATCTCCTGAAATAAGTTTATAAAAATAGACTCCCGATGACAACTTGCCGCCATCGAAAGTAACTTCATAAACTCCCGGAGATTTTTTTTCGTTCACTAAAATCTCAACTTCTTTACCGGTAATATCATAAATTTTTAATGTTACNNTTCTGCCCGAGGTGTTGATAACTGTTCCTGCCTCTCCTACAGCCCAGCCATAATTTGCACTGCTGAAATTTATTGCATATAATTTTTCATTGCTCGTGGTGGGAAAATCAATACCCCAATTCGACCCTCCATTCAAAGATTTATAGACGGTTCCCCCGAATGAATGTGATGATGTGTACCACCCGGTATTTGCATTTATAAAATAAACAGAAGTAAATATCGCAGGTGGACTATCACCGTTATTTATCGGATGGTTTAATAATAAATTTGTCCAGCTTGCTCCTCCATCTGTGCTTTTTAAAATTGTATATACACTGCCTGTCGTCCATCCTGTGTTTTCATCAATAAAAAAGATTGACATCAAATCTCTTGTACTGCTGTTTAATAATATCCAGTTATTTCCGCCATCCGTAGTTTTATAAATTGCTCCTGCACCGGAAATCCAGCCCGTATTTTCATTAATAAAATATACAGAATTAAGTTTATTTATCGTAACGCCGGTTTGAAATATCCAGTCATTTCCTCCATCTGTTGTTTTGAGCACTGTGCTTCCGTCACCCACTACCCAGCCGGTTAAAGAATTCAGAAAGAATACTGACCTTAAAATATTAGAAGTACCACTGATCTGGAATTTCCAGTTTATTCCACCGTTAACGGTTTTTAATATTGTTCCGTTATCTCCGGCGGCCCATCCGGTCATAGCATCTGCAAAACGAATTCCGCGGAGATTATAATTTATTCCGCTTATCTGATTATTCCAGTTTGTTCCGCTGTTTGTAGTTGCAATGATTGTTCCGTTGTTACCTGCTGCCCAGCCGGTATAACTATTTGCGAATGATACCGCGTTCAGGTCATCGCTTGTTCCACTTGATTGCGTTACCCATTGGGAAAATATATCTGAGTAAGCGAATATGAGAATAATGAGAATTAGTAATTTTATCTTTTCCGTAACTTTATTCCTGTTTAACTGAGTTTTAAAAACGTTGAATTTAATACTCTTGTTCAAACCTTAATAATTAGTATAAAGTTTCTTTTTTTCTTTAAACAGAATAATAAAAACGGGAACTAATGTTCCCGTTCTTTTCAATTAAATTTCATTCCTTAATTATTGCCTGGAATGCTTTATTAGCTTTTTTATACTGTCAGTATTTTCAATCGCATAGTAAAAAGTTTTATTTTATAACCATCAGTTTTTTCGTATCTGAAAATAAGCCCGAATTCATCCGATAAAAATATGCACCACTCGGTAAATTGCCTGCATCAAATTCAACCTCATAGGTTCCCGCATTTTGTTTTTCGTTTACGAGCGTTTCTATTTCTCTTCCCCTGACGTCATAAACTTTCAATGTCACGAATCTTGAATCTTTAATCTGNNGGATTCGGATAATTTTGATATAAATAAAATTTATCCGGAACATTTGAATTTGGATTTACTTCATCTATAATCATATCAGATAGCGGGCGTCTCCAAATGCCTGATGAACTTGCGAAAATATAATTATTTGCAATTAATAAAGCGCCAACTCCCGGATCGCCATTAAAACCTTCGTCTTTCAGAGTCCAGTTAGTACCGTTATTTATAGATAAATAGACTCCATATATTGTGGAAGCAAAAACATTATTTCCGGTGATAGCAAAACAATGTACTTCTCTATTATTCAGTGAAGTCTGATACCAGCTTGTACCGTTGTTCGTGGAACAATAAACCCCTGCAGAACACCCCGCATAAACGGTAGTATTTGAAAAGCCGAAACATGTTATTATTTCATTAGGGTCCGGAAGTCCTGTCGATAATTCAGTCCAGCTGGTTCCATTATTTAATGAACGATAAATAAAATTATTAAACATTGTATTATCCACAAAAGAAATAAAAACACTACTATCCTTTGCGGCTACTGCATAAGGAACGAAACTACCGGTGAACATTCCAATCCAATTAATTCCATTATTGGAAGACCGATAAAATGCTGCACCAGAGTTACCACCACCGGCAAACAAATAAGTACTATTTTTTGCAAGATAACTAATCGACATAGAATTTTGAGGAGTCTGCAACCAGTTAATTCCGCTATTTGTCGACATAAACACTCCCCCATAAACTGCTCCTGCAAAAACGTTATTGCCAATTCCGGCAAGTGAATTAAATTCTGTGCCATTGCAAGCCGTGTATGTCCAGTTATTACCATTATTTGTTGACAAATAAACTCCATATGTTTCACTTGCAATAATGTTACTTCCGCTTTTTACCAAAGAAGAAGCATATGATACTCCATTTAACTGTACCCATTGTGCTTCAGAAAAATCAGCAAATGAGATTAATATTAAAACAAATATTATTTTTTTCATAATATTATTATGATTATTATAAAATATTATACGATATTAAAACAGTGAAACTATTTAATCACCATTAGTTTTTTCGTATCAGAAAAATCCCCTGCACTCAACCTGTAAAAATATTCTCCGCTGGACAGGTTACTTGCATCGAATGTTGCTTCGTATGTTCCCACATTCTGTTTCTCGTTTACGAGAGTTGAAATTTCTCTGCCCATTATATCAAATACCTTAAGACTGACAAAATCAGATTTTGTAATCTGGTATCTGATATTTGTTGTTGGGTTAAACGGATTCGGATAATTCTGGCTCAACAAATATTTTGATGGAACAGCTTCGGAAATATTCCTGATGCCGATAGGAACATTTGTTGTTGTATATCTGACTTCTTTATAGCCACTGACACCGACACCCATTATATATTCAAGTTGTGTTATGATTTGAAACACAGGAAATTTATATCCGCTCCTGAACCATTCATAGCGGTATTCACTAATAAATCCTAAACCGCCCGTACTAAGTGAGTCGAGTCCTGCAACATAATATCTGACTCTTACAACATTAGAATAAGATACACCACCCGGAAGATTTATTGTACCCCAGCCATCGGCATTTTGAGTAATTATTTCATAATAATGATTCCAGTTGCTGCCCGCGGTTTTATAAAATCGAACTGAGTCGACATAAGTAGTTCCCCCATAAGACATAGGATAGTGGAAATATGGTATTCCGACATTATTATATGTTCGTATTAATGTTAATCCGGAAGAACCCGAGTCCGCTTGCCCGAGCCAGCCGAACATATTACCCGTTTTTTGCCAGTATATAATACTGCTTTCACCTGTCTGCGTAGCTGCCAAATTAGCAGTCGGATAATAAGTAGAATATGGCATACCGGTCGGAGAAATCCACGACATAGTTCCAATATTTGAAGATAGATTAATACCTGTGAAGTTCCATGTGACATTCGCACCTCCTGAACCGGGTAATACATTAGTTGTATCAGCATTTTTAAATAACAAGTTATCCCCCACGGAAGGATTATAAGATGAAGTAATTACAGGACCTTGGGCGAATAAGTTTATACCTAACAGTAAAAATCCAAGAATAAGGTAAAAAGTTTTCATAATCTTTTTTTCCTTTCTGTTAATTTTTTTTGGAAGGAGCAATTGCTAATATAATGTAGTATAAGTTTTTACAATTTAAAAGTAAATAATTGATGAACGTACGGTTAAACTTCTGATTTCCGTAAACACAATAAATAAAATTTCAGACTGTTTATTAATAAGACTGATTGAAAAACATAAATCTTACGAAATAATGAAAAAATAAATTTATTTTAACAGCATTAACTTCTTTGTATCAGAATAATCCTCCGCTCTAATTCGATAGAAGTATACACCGCTTGCGAGCTGGTTAATGGTGTATTGGTTATTGGGAAATTGGGTTTCATATGTACCGGCTTTCTGAAATTCATTTACGAGTGTTGCTATTTCCTTTCCGAGAACATCGTAGACCTTTAAAGTTACGAATCTTGAATCTTTAATCTGGTATCTTATAGTCGTAACCGGATTGAACGGATTCGGGTAATTCTGATAAAGCATAAATGTCCCGGGCTCTGAAGAACTTATAGAACGAACACCTATTGTAAAGGTATCAATAATAGCGGTATACAGATTGCTATAGCCATATCCCAAAGATGCTGTCCAGACAGGTCTGACTTTATTGTTATATGCAGTTATACCAATATAATCGCCGTTCCAAATTTGTGAGAGTGTCCATGAAATATTATTAGAAATCTTAACATTTTGAAAAGTACTGCCGCCATCAGTCGAACGGGCAATATAAGCATCATTATATATTCCGTTGGAATAATTACGTCCATCATAAAATAAAATCCAGATATAACCGGTAATCCGGTCAACAGAAATCCAGGGCAATTCCTGATTATGTCCGGGAGAATCGTTATTAACCCGCAAAGGACTGCTCCAGTTGTTTCCGCTGTTAGTAGATTTAATCAGCCAGATGTCCCTGTCGTTTGTGCCGTTTCTCAAATCTGAAAAACATATATAAACATTTCCTTTATATTGAGATTGAGAAAGGTCACAGGCAACAACAGGAGAGTGGTGCCACATCCATCCTCCCGGCTGTGAAGAAGCAATTATATCTTTACTCAACTACGTATTTCCACCGTCCGTTGAGCGGTTAAATAATACCTGCTGATTGTAAGGATAACAGACATATATTTCACCATTTATCCCCGTGCAAGGCACGGGACCTTCAGGAGACAAAGTATCCCAGTTGCTGTGACCCGCTATTTCACTTATTCGTTTTGGTGTGCTGAAATTATTGCCTGCATCGGTTGATTTACAAAAATAAACATAACAACTATCATACTGATTATTACTTTCCACAGAATCAAATAATGTCCAGGTTACGTAAATATTATTTCTGTATGGACTGTTTGAAAAGTCAACGCAAGCCATTGGCATATCGTCAAATTTAGAAAGCAGGGCAAAAGTAACACCGTTATCCCAGTTGATTCCGCCGTTTGTTGACTTAATGCAAAGTAATTTATCTCCGTTAGGAGGCGGAGTTCCCCAGTTCGCAACGCAGATATAATAGAAATTTCCCGAAGTATCAACTATAACAACAGGGTCACTTCCCGGTTGTGCAAGAGTTGAAGATAATGTACCACCCGACCAATTCAACCCGCTATTTGTAGAATAAAAGTATAACATATTGCTTTGGCTGGATAAACTTGCAACGTGTGTACCAACAACAAGCTGATTTGTGTTTTTTGGATTCATTGCAATCCATTCTTCACCGCCAATATACGCACTATTAAGTTTTACATTTAAGTATTGAGCATTCAATTGATTTAAAACTAAAAACGATATCGCGAAAAATAATTTAATTAATATTTTCATATTATTAATACCATTCTTTTCTTAAAATCTTCTGACATAAATACGATTTTAAGAAAACTTAATGAACATAAGTTTTGAAATAAATTAATGTGACGAACCTTCAGTGTCTGACAAAATAATACAGAAGGGAATAAGGCAAAAAATATTGAAACAGAATAAATCTTATCCAAAATTTACCTCCGCGTTAGTTAATACAAATGTAGAGAAAAGGAAATATATTTCATATACAAAATGTCAGTTAAATCTGATAATTCGTAAAATGCTAATATTATAATGAAGGGAATTAAATTGGTTATTTATATTGATAAAGATAGAGTAATAAAAAAAGTCTGTCCGGATATTTGAAATTATTTCAACAATCAAAATATTCGGACAGACTCCATGCTTCCAACAACGTAAGAAATTACAGTTAATTTCCAACTAACTGCACGGCATCGATTTCCTTCCATCCGGGAAGCGAATTTGTTGCGAATGTGATATATACAGTTTTTGTTTTGTAATCTGTTTTATCGAATTTAACTTTTAAATATTGAATCTTATCCGGTTCGTATTTGGTTTTATCAACTCCTTCCCAAACTGTATGGCTTTTTCCTTTTAAATCAATTAATTCAACTTTTATTATTGAGCCGGGGTTGAATGTCTGCCTGATTCTTATTTCCGTAGGATTCACTGCTTTTTCATATGTCAGTTTAATCCATTCTATTCCTTTCTCCTGCTCTTTTGATGTCCATGCTTTTCCGTTATCCCCGTATGTATCGACGTCAGGCGGACCTATCAATTGATTTGCCGACCATGTGTCATTACCTGTATGGTCTGAATAAGTAGAACTTGCCTCAGCACCAATTGCCCACTGTCCGAGAGAATCCTTTAATAATTTATCCTCTTCCAAGGCATCTTTTACTTTCTGTTCCCTATCCATTTTATCTTTGACAGATTTCAATGAATCTTCTTTCTTTTGCTGAATTGCAGCTTCTTCTTTTTGCTGATTAGAAACTTTTTCTTCCGTTTTGGATTCTTCTTTTTTTCTGCAAGCGGCGAAAATAAACACGAACACTATGAACAAGCAAATATATCTTTTCATATTATCTCCTTTTTATTTTTCATCAATGTAAGTTATTTATAATTATATTTCTATGACTTAATTCTGTGAAATTATTATTTTAGAATTTGAGAATGAG